>JAGHJM010000039.1 GCA_017886645.1 Clostridia bacterium | reverse complement strand
GTTGTTATTAAATTAACAACTTCTTTTTTTGTATATTTATTTTACTAATTTAATTTTTTCTTATTTTCATGCCAAAAATAATGTTAATATAACTAATAAAATAGCTCCTGGAATTCCTAATATTCCAACAATTAGTGATGTACCTATATTTAATCCTATATGAAAATTAAAATTTGCTCCTATTATATTTATAATAAATATAATTATTCCTCCAATAATAGAATTTCCTATTAATTTTAATATTCCTTTAATTGGCCATGCAAAAATTTTTCCAAATATGAAAATAACTAAAATACCTAGTGCAAATGTTATTAAAATATTATTGTCCAAGAAACTCTCACCTCTTTATTTAATTAGTATGAGATTTATTGGACAATTATTACTATACTACTTCATTTTTTGAAAAATAAATTTCATTAATCATATCTAAAGCGATTCCCTGTTTTTTTGCTTTTTTCATAAGATAATCTAACTTACTTTTATTTGCTTTTATTTGGTATGCATAATAATCTATTAGTTCATTTTCTGCAAATTCAAAATTCCCATTAGCCATGTCTAGTTCTCTTTTTGTTTTTAATATACTAATAATTAATTCAGAATCACTTTGTTCTTCTGTTTTATCTAATACTTCCTTTCCCTCTTTTACAAATTTTTCATCCATCCTATCTTATTTCCTCCATATTTAAAATAATTTAATATTACTATTATATTCCGCTTTTAGTAAAATATGCATAAACTATATAAATATATGAAATAAACACCTAAAATATTAACAATTGTTAACATTTTAGGTGTAATTTTTTTAATTTGCTATTTTATGTGTTATCATTGGAGTATCATCTGATATCTTATCTATTGTGTACCCATTATTTTTACAATATCTTATTATATTTCTTAATGCTTCTAGTGTTTTTTTGTTTCCATTAAAATCATGCATTAAAATCACATTCGGTCTTTTCTTACTTAGTCCATTTACTACATTACAATAAACTTCATCTGCATTTTTTGCTCCGCCTGAATCTTCCGAGTCTATATTCCAATCAAAATATCTATAACCATTTTGCAAAACTATTTTACTAAGCTTGCTCATTATACCTTCACAATATTTACTGCTAATAGTATTTGAACTTCCACCTGGAAATCTTATTAAACTAGTAGTAATTCCAGTATCACTTTTTATTTTCTCTTCCATTACATGAATTGTATTTACATAGCTATCTACTGCTTTATATTCTTCTGAATATTTATGTGAGTTTCCATGAATTCCTATACTATGTCCTTCCTCCACTATTCTTTTTACTAAATCTTTTTTATTTTCTTTATAATTAATTATAAAAAATGTTGCTTTTACATTTTCCTCTTTTAATATGTCTAAAATTTTTGGAGTCATGTCAAAACTTGGTCCATCATCAAATGTTAAATAAACATATCCGTTTTTACTTTTATCTTCTTTTTTTATAGGTTCTATTATATTTATTATTCTTTCTATTGATGAAAAATTTCCACTAAAATCCCTTGCTGTATATATTAGTTTATACTGATTTTCACTAATTTCTTCTTTTTTTATTTCTACATTATTATTAATTTCTCCATCCACACTATCTTGTACAATATAGCCTTCTTCTTGATATTCGCTATTACTTGGAACATTTATAGTATTATTACCTATTAACTCAATTGTAGGTGGCGTAGTATCTATTACATGTACCACTCTTTCATTTTCTACTATTCTATTTTTGTATACTAATTTATATAAAACTTTATAATCCCCAATTTTACTTGTATCTACTTGAATATTAGTTTCTATAAGACTTGAGATATCTCTTCCATGCAAATCAGATTTAGCACCTTGGTCTACATATTCTTGCCCTGCTTCTATAGTTATATCTTTTTCTCCAATTATTGTTATTGTAGGTTTTTTTATAAATGTATCATAAGTAAAATGACCAACTAATAATAAGAGTACTAATTCTAATATGACTATTTTATATATTTTTAGTTTTCTTCTACTCATAAATAAAGATAGAGTAAACGAAAATAAAATTATGATAATTACAACTTCTACAATATTTAATATTTTCATTTGCTGCACATCCTAATTATATTTTATAAATCATTAATATTATATCATATTTATTAATTTTATCAAATTCTGTATTTATATATTAATTATCTCCACTAATTTTCTTGATTAATTAGGTTTTTTATGGTAAAATTTATACACTATCAAAATGAAAAGAGGTAATGGAAATGATAGACATTAAATTAATTAGAGAAAATCCAGAGCTTGTAAAGGAAAATATTAAGAAAAAGTTCCAAAATCATAAACTCGTTTTGGTAGACGAAGTTCGTGAATTGGACGAAAAAAACAGGCAAGCAAAACAAAAAGGTGACGACCTTAGAATGCAAAGAAATTCATTAAGCAACCAAATTGGTTCATTAATGAAAGATGGAAAAAAGTCCGAAGCAGAAGAAATTAAAAAGAAAGTTCAAGATATAAACTCCGAGCTTGAAGAAAATGAAAAGCTTGAAGAGAAATATAACGAAGAAATTAAAGAAAGAATGATGAAAATTCCTAACATTATGCATGAGTCTGTTCCTATTGGAAAAGATGACAGTCAAAATGTTGAAGTAGAAAAATTTGGAGATTCAGTAGTTCCTTCATATGAAATTCCATATCATACAGATATAATGGAATCACTTGCTGGAATTGACTTAGACTCTGCACGTAGAGTTGCTGGAAATGGATTTTACTACTTAGTTGGTGATATTGCAAGATTACATTCAGCAGTTCTTGCATATGCTAGAGATTTTATGATTAATAAAGGATTTACTTATTGTATTCCACCTTTTATGATTAGAAGTGATGTTGTTACTGGTGTAATGAGCTTTGAAGAAATGGATGCAATGATGTATAAGATTGAAGGTGAAGATTTATACTTAATTGGTACAAGCGAACATTCAATGATTGGTAAATTTAAAGGACAAATTTTACAAAAAAGTGAAATGCCTTATACTATGACTTCATATTCACCTTGCTTTAGAAAAGAAAAAGGAGCACATGGTATTGAAGAACGTGGAGTTTATCGTATACATCAATTTGAAAAGCAAGAAATGATAGTTGTATGTGAACCAGAAGATAGCTGGAATTGGTATGACAAATTATGGTCATATACAGTTGAATTATTTAGAAGTATGGACATCCCTGTACGTACATTAGAATGTTGTAGTGGAGACTTAGCAGACTTAAAAGCAAAAAGCTGTGATGTTGAAGCATGGAGTCCTAGACAAAAGAAATATTTTGAGGTTGGAAGTTGCTCTAACTTAACAGATGCACAAGCTAGACGTTTAGGAATACGTATTAAAGGTGAGAATGGAAATTACTTTGCACATACTTTAAATAATACAGTGGTTGCTCCACCTCGTATGCTAATTGCATTACTTGAAAATAACTACAACGAAGATGGCAGTGTATCTATACCAAAAGTATTATGGCCTTATATGGGTGGTACAGAAAAATTAGTACCAAAAAAATAAATTGTTTAAAATGAATTCATATAATTTATAAATAACTATAGATATTTTATCTATGGTTATTTTTTATATTTATACTATATACCCCTTCATTTATACAAGTGTTTAGAATTTTTTATATCATATTTATTTTTCATTATATATTTGCTAATTGATTTTAATATAAACTTGTGATAAAATTTTTTGTGTAAGTTTTTATGGTAACTCGTAACTTTCAAACATTCTGAATATGTGCAAAAGGAGTGAAAAAAGTGCACAAATGCGTAACAGTTGTTATAGGAACAAAGTGGGGCGATGAAGGAAAAGGAAAAATCGCCTCTGCAGAAGCAAAAGATGCCAAGCTCGTAATTCGGGCCACAGGCGGCAATAACGCTGGTCACACCGTAGTTTACAACGGTAAAAAGCTAGCTCTGCACCTTGTTCCTGGTGGAATTGTATATCCACAAACTACCTGTATTATTGGTCCAGGAACAGTTGTCGATCCACTTGTACTTTTAGACGAAATCGCCACACTTGAAAGCTATGGCATAACTGATATTAAGTCTCGACTCAAAATTAGTGGCCGTGCACATGTAATTTTTCCGTATCATAAGCATCTGGATGAGCTACATGAAAGACTTAAGGAAAAACCTGTTGGAACCACAAAGCGTGGTATAGGTACCTGCTATGCAGATAAGGATAACCGTATAGGTATTCGTATGTACGACCTTCTTCTGCCTCAAGAAAAACTCGAAAAGAAAATAGCAGAAGCCACTAAGCTTCATTATGAGGCTTTCCGAGCCCATGATATGGAAAAAAACATTATGGATGTCTCAACTCTTGCTAAGGCTTACCATACTTGTGGTGAAGATTTTAAACCATTTATCTGTGATGTAGACCCTATTATTGCAAATGCGATTGAATACAACCAAAAAATCGTTGTTGAGGGTGCTCAAGCCTTTCGGCTTGACATTGACCATGGAGACTATCCTATGGTTACAAGTTCAAATCCAGTAACCGCTGGTACACTTTGTGGGGCAGGTTTACCTCCTCAAGCAGTAAAAGAGGTTATTGGTGTATGTAAAGCATACGACAGCCGAGTAGGTAATGGTCCATTTCCCACTGAACAAGAATCTTCTTTATACATGGGAATGGAAAATGCAAACTCTCCTATTTCTCCACTTGTTGGGGATATTATTCGCGAACTTGGTCATGAATATGGCACTACAACATGTAGACCTCGCAGATGTGGCTGGATGGATGCAGTTATTTTGCGCTCTGCCAAATATACTTGTGGCATCGACTACCTTTGCATAAATCACCTAGATACTTTGGGTGAAATCGGCTTAAAGGTAGGCAAAGTAATGGTATGCACAGACTACATTTACCAAGGTCGTGTAATTGGGCTTTTCCCCGACGATATTGAACTTACTGGCGAAATTCCTTACCCCTGCTATCATATAATTTCAGGTGGTTGGAAAATCGATAAATCTTGTAAAACATACAATGAATTACCAGTAAAAGCCAAGGAATTTATTCGCATTGTCGAGAAAGCATCTGGCATCCCTGTAAAATACATAGGAATAGGTCCTTCGAATGAAGACCTTATCATTCGCAATAACGTCTAAACATTATCAACTGTTGCCAAAAAAACTTACAAGAGTTACATAGTAGAGGGGTTCTTTTTAAGATACCCCTCTACTCTTATTAATTTTTATAATACTTTTCTATTTATATTCAAATAACTGTAGTTCAAGCATTATAATAAATTTGAAACTTGTTTTACTAAAAAAGTATAAGCCTTACCCTAACTTTTTTTAATAATACATATACTTTATTTACAATTTGAAAAAATTTCACTTATATGTTAATATATAAATACTATTATTGCCTTAGCAATAAATTCTATATTAAATTTATAACTGAAAATTATTTTTTATAAAGGGAGAATTATATGAATATAAAAAATCCACAATTTGAAATTTCAGCTGTTAATCCTAAGCAATACCCACAAAATAATTTACCACAAATCGTTCTTGTCGGTAAATCTAATGTTGGTAAATCTTCATTTATTAACACGATGGTAAACAGAAAAAAACTTGCTAGAACTAGTAGTGAACCAGGAAAAACTAGACAAATTAATTTTTATAACATGGATAACAAATTTTATTTTGTAGATTTACCTGGATACGGATATAGTAAAATGTCTAAGCAAGAGCAATTAAAAGTAAATTCTTTTATAGATGAGTATTTAAGAAAGTCTAAAAATATATCTTTAGTAATATTCTTAATTGATATTAGGCATTCACCAGGAGCAAATGATAGAATAATGTATGATTACATAGTACATAGCAATTTGCCTTGTATTATTATAGCCAATAAAGCTGATAAAATTGCTGTAACAAAAGTAAATGATACTGTAAAAGCTTTGCAAGATGAATTAAATCCTATGCGTGATTTTACTTTTCTTCCCTTTTCAAGTGAAAGGAAAATATATTCTGAAGAAGCTTGGAATAAAATAGGCGAATATCTAAATATTGATTTAATTTAATATGTGTAATATAAAAACTATATAGGCAATAAAATTAACATAATTCTAGTAATTTCGTTGACTATATAGTCTTTTAGTATTATAATACTAGTATGTTCAATGAACGTTTATCACGGTTTGTTCAGTTGAACAAATAATCTAATTGGAGTGTAGCATATGGGACAGAAAAAGAAAAACAAAACACCCAAGGAAGATATCCGGATGGAGTTTGCTACCGACGAACGTGCAGAAGCCTTTACCATTGGGCTTACTGCTAACTTTCCCACCTGCAAGTGTACTCTTTCCGATGTAACCGTCTGTGTGGGGGCGCCAAAGTCTATGCTGGCTGACATCCGAGCAATGTCCGACAACAATGCTTATGCGCGTCGCAAAATCATGTGTTTCACCCCGTTCTGATTCTTTTTGATTCAGTGATAAAGTGGCAGATGCTAAAACATCTGCCACTTTTGCTACTATTAAAATTTATTTGAAAAATAATTTATTTCTTTGCTTTTTCTATTCTTGTTTTAATGCTTTCTTCCCCTAAAACTTGCATTATTTCGTATAAGTCTGGTGTATTTTGTCTTCCTGTTAATGCAACTCTTAATACTGTACTTACATCTCCAACATGTCCTTTATATTTTTCTGGATTTTGCTTATATTCTTTTACTTCTCT
>JAGHJM010000038.1 GCA_017886645.1 Clostridia bacterium | reverse complement strand
CTTCTTTCTCAAGAAGCACCTATACTTACTATTATACAACTTTCTTTTAACCTTACAATAGTTATTAAAATACAATTAAAATCTATTTACTTTTATTTAAATAGAATTTACTTTTTTAATTAACTAAGATTATATAAACAGTATAAAATAGCCAAAAAGTTTGACATTTCTGAAAATCGTGATATAATACTGACAATAAATTAATTATGTTTACTCGCTAGGAGCTGATAATATGTTTGGGGTTTATTTCAAGAAAATATATTGTATTACAGATATAGTCAAGAGATGTCAAGAATAACTTGTGTGTATTCTTTGATGTCTCTTTTTTGTTAGGAGGTTTATAAATTGGTTGAGGAAAAGAAAAAATGTGGATTATATATGAGGGTTTCTACTGAAGACCAAGTACGTGAAGGCTTTAGTCTTCCAGAACAAAAAGAACGATTAGAAGCTTATTGTAAGTTTAAGGGTTATGAAATTATAGATTATTATCAAGATGCTGGAATAAGTGCAAAAACAGGTAATTATAGACCAGAGTTTGAAAGGTTAAAAGCAGATATTAAATCTAAAAAGATAAATACAATTATTTCTTTAAAATTAGATAGATTTACAAGAAGTATTTATGATTGGGAAGAACTTATTACATTTTTAGATGAAAATGATGCTTATATAGATTGTGTTAATGACGATATAAATACAACTACCGCAAATGGTAAGATGATTTCAAGGCTTTTAGTAAGTGTAAGTCAAAACGAAATTGAAAGAACTAGTGAGAGAACAAAAATAGGCTTAGCAGGTGCAATAAAACAAGGTCATATTCCTCATATTGCTCCTTTAGGCTATAAACATGAAAATAAAACTCTTGTAATTGATTATTCTACGAAAGATGTTGTTGTTAGAATATTTGATTTATACTATAATGGCTATTCTTATCAGAAAATAAGTACATTATTTAATGAAGAAAAAGTTTTAGGTAAAAATAACTGGAGAGATTCAACAATACAAAATATTCTTCAAAATGAAATATATAAGGGAGACTTTGTTCACGGAAAGAGAACTAAAACCCCTACTTATTACGAAAATGTTGTAGAACCTATTATCTCTAAAGAAATGTGGGAAGATTGCCAAGTTCAAAAAAAGAAAAACTCAAGGAGCTTTCAAAGAACACTAACCTATTTATATTTACAGAAATTAAAATGTCCTAAATGTAATCGTATTTTAGGTGGTAAAGCTACTACTAAGAAAAATGGAACCCCATACTTCTACTATTATTGTAATGATTGTAAAATATCCGTTAAAGAAAATGCTATAAATGAATACTTTAATCAATTTATAAATGAATTAGTAGAATATGATTCTGTTGTAAATCAATTCTTTTTGCCAATGATAAGACAAAGATTTGATGAGCCTAGAGATAAACTAAAATCAGAACTTGACGAACAAAATGCAAAACTTGAACGAATTAGAAAAGCTTATATTAATGGAGCATTTGATTTAGATATATATAATAATGAAACTTCTATTGTAGAAAAAGCCATAAGTAAGTTAAAAGAAGAATTAGAAGCTACAGATTGTGCAGAAGAATTACGATTTACTCCAAAAGATATATTATTAAAACGAGATATTGATTTTCTTAATAGAATGATGATGAATAAGCAATATGAAGAAAGAACAAGAACATGGAAAGATTATACTCGTGAAGAACAAGCTGAACTTATAATGAAATATGTTGATGAAATAAAACTAGCTCTTATAGGAAATGAAGTAATTGTAAATGAAATTAATTTTAGAGATTCTATTTGTAAACCATGTCAGGAGTTATATGATAACGGATATATTGATACAACTAAACCTATGTTACTAGGGAATGTATTAGGAAGTGTTAGATTTAGTAACTATTTGCCAGAGAAAGAATTTGGAGAAATAATAATGAGATTACAGCAATATTATGATGTTCATTTTACAGAGGCAACATATTATTTGCAAAAGCAGATGTTTTGCTTTGATTTTGCTGATAATAAAGCTATTGTTAGAGTATTCCCATTAGAAGACTATTATAAATTAGATCCAGATAATAAAATGGAAGAATATCGATTTGGAATAATTTATATAGATGGAGATGATGAAATTCATGTGGAAGATATCAAAAATGTAGAATCCTACTTCAATGCAATACCAGATGATAGTGAAACAACTATTACTTATAAGAAAGATGAGCCAGTAGAAATTGTTGTGAAGCCAGTTAAATTCTCCAAAGAAGACACTAAATAATTGTTGCAACTATGGGCTATGTTGCAACAATCAAATTAACGTGACACGTTTTGTTTTTACAAAGTAAAAATGAAAGTGGCGATAGTTAATTTGAATAAATTTTATCCCTTTGGGAGAAAATTTATTGCCTCGCAGAGCCCCCGAGTTTTGATAGTATGTCAAAACTCATAGGGGGTTAGGACTTATGACAGAGTCAAAGTCCTGTGCTTCGAAGCAAATTCAAGGAGGTACTTTTTATGGAACAAGAATTAGCATATTCTTTTCACTTGGGTAGTGATAAAAACAAAAGTAAAGTGGCTAAAAGAACAGCTAAAGGAAACGTATCTGGTACTACTTCTCTATCTAATAATGCTATACAAAATGCAAATGACTTATCTAGAGTTAATAAGCATAATTTAAGAGATTATGATAATAAAAGAGAATTAATTACTTCTATATATGGAACTAACGATATTGTAGAAGATGTTAAGCAAGTATATATAGATGAATTTGAAGAATCTCGTATTGAGTTTAATAATAAGCAGACTAGAAATGATAGAAAAATAAATAATTACTTTGAAAAAGCTTGTACATTACAGAATGATATTGCCTGTGAAATTATAATAGAACTCGGAGATATGGACTTTTGGCAGGACAAAGATGATGAATATAGATTCAAAATGATTGATGTATATAATGAGCAAATTCAAGACTTAAATAAAATAGTTCCAAACTTTAAAGTGGCTAATGCAACAATACATTTTGATGAAACATCTCCTCACATGCATGTTGTTGGTATACCAGTAATTGATAATTGTAAAAAAGGTATGAAAAAACAAGTTGGTAAATCTAAAGTATTTACCAAAGAATCATTAACTGTTATTCAAGACAAAATGAGAAATGCTTGTATCAAGTCATACAACAAGTTTTATGGTGTTGATAGCAGACTAAAAACTAAACAAAAAGGTAGAAATAAAGATATTCATGTTAAAGAAATGGATGGTTATAGAAAATTAAAAAAAGAGCAAGAGAAGAATGCAAAAAAACTTAAAGAAGCTAATAACAAGAGTGATAAGCTAAATTATAAGACAGAAGAAATAAATAATATATTAGATAATTTAAAACCATCAACATTTAATAAGAATAATAAGCAAATTTCAAATGAAGATGTTGAAAAAATTAAAAATTATGCTAAAGAAGTAGAAG
>JAGHJM010000101.1 GCA_017886645.1 Clostridia bacterium | reverse complement strand
TATCCCATACCTTACCTGTTATTGTTTCACTTTCTGCTATTTCTACATAACTTTCGTCTACATATTTTACTATTACTCCTCCTGCTTGTGCTCTTTCATAATAGTATATTACCTCTATTGTTCCTTCTTTTATTCTTCCTGTTGTATTATTTGCGTCTCCCACATATGTATAATTTTCTATTTCTTTTAGTTCTGTTTCATAGCTTTGTCCTACTTTTCCTTCTATCTCATATCCATATGTTTTTTCTTCTTCTTCGCCAGCCTCATTTATCTCTTTATATCTTATTTCTTCTCCTGTTTCGCTATTTATGTATTTTACTATTACTTTTCCTTTTATGTTTATATTGGTTGTTTCTTCTGTTTCTTTTGTATTTGTTTGTTCTGTTTCATATAGGTCGATTGTTCCTTCTGCCCTGTTTGTCATGCTGTCTTGTGTTGCATCTAAATTGCTATAAACTAGTGTAATATTCTTTGTTATATCTACTGCATAATCTCCGTTTTCATATGTATTAATGTGGTCTATTCTTTCTTTCCATGTTATTGTGTTTGTGTTTCTATCATATGTTCCTCCATTTAGGTTTGATTTAGACTCATCAATTTCATATGGTAAGTAGTCTACTATTGTTACTAATGCTTCCCCTATATATTCTTCTACTGTTGCTTTGTAGTTTATTGTGTAATTTACAGGTTCTGTTGAACTTTCTTTTATCTCGTCTGATCCTTGTTTTGTTATTTCTCCTTCTATCATTGTATTCATTAGTTTATATTTGTTCGTTACTATTATTGGATTTTCTCCTGTTATTACTGCTTCTTCATAGTACTCTAAATCTCCTAAGTTTGTTTCTTCCTCTATTACACTATAGTCTATTTCTTCTCCATAGTCTGTGTATTTTGGTAGATTACTAAATGTATATGTCCAGTTGTTTTCTTCATTTAATACTACTTTTTCTTGTCCTTCTACTGGCATATTATTTGCTACTAACTCTATTGTTACACTGTCTGGTCTTCTTCCTTTTGCGTTTTCATTATCGTCCCATACTTTTTCTACTGTTTTATCTACTTTGTATTCTTGTTCTACTTCTGTACTTGTTGTTACTTCGTTTTCTGCTCTTTCTTCTCCTGGGTTTGTACTATGTTCTTCTGGATAGTAGATTGTTATCTTTCCTGTTACCTCATTTATTAATGGTCTTGTTACATCTTGGTCTTTGTATACTATTGTTATTTCTTTTGTAAATGTATCATCATACATTGTTCCTTGTGCAAATGTGTCTATCTCTACTTCTTCTTCCCATGTTATTGTGTTATCTACTTCGTTATAATGTCCGCCTGCTAAGTCTACTGATGGATTATTTACATCTATTGCTACTGGTAACTTATCTACTATTGTTATTAAAGCTTTTCCTTTATATTCTTTTGCTCCTGCTCTATAGCTTATCGTATATTTTACTTCTCCTGCTTCTTCTGTTAATATTGGTACTACTTTTGTTTCTACTATTAGTTGTCCAAATTCATCGTACTCTCCTGTTTCATATGTTACCTCTTTTGTTGTGCTTGCTTCTGCTGTTTTTCCTATCTCTCCTCCTACTTCTGCTTTCTTTAATCTATAGTAGTATGTTATTTCTATTTCTGTTTTTGTCATTGTTCCTGTTTTTCCTTCTGGCTCTGTATTTACACATTCATAGTTTTCTTCTACATTTCCTGATGGGTTTGTTGTATATTCTTCTCCTACTATTCCTTCTATCTCTTCATCTGCTACTTTTCCTCCATCTTTTGATGGTACTTGTATATCTGTTTCTCCTCCCATCTCTTCATCATAGATGTAATGGTGTACTATTACTTTTGTTGGTATTTCTACTTTTACTTCATGTGTATCTTCTTTTTCTTCCTCTTTTACTACTATATTTTCTCCTAAACTTTCTGGATTTGGTTGTAACAATTCTATTTTTCCACTTGCTGTATTTTCTATTGTTCCACTTAATGTCTCTTCATCTGGATAGATGTATTTTAATACTAGGTCTTTTCTTATATTTACTTGTCTTCCTTCTTCTATTTCGTCTCCATTACTGTATGTCTCTAT
>JAGHJM010000106.1 GCA_017886645.1 Clostridia bacterium | reverse complement strand
TAATTTAGAGTTAACAAAAGTAGATAGTGGAAGTAGTACTAGAAAACTAGAAGGAGCAGAATTTAAAATAACATTACCAGATGGAAGTAGTCAAACAATAGCAACAGATGAGTCAGGAATAATAAATATAGGACCAATAAATATAGAAGAAACAGGAACAGATACAATAAAAGTAGAAGAGACAAAAGCACCAGAAGGATATAATAAAATATTTAATTCAATAGAGATATCTGCAATTAAAGTATTAAATAGATATGGAGACTATGAAATAGATAATGCAGAAATAGCAAATGTAGAGAAAACAGGAATAGAAGATAATAAAGAAGCAAGTATATCATTAACTAATGATACTATAAAACTAACAGTACCAAATAATAAGAGATCAGGAAGCTACAATTTACAGATAGTAAAAGTAGATGGAAAAGATATAAACACAAAATTAAGAGGTGCTAAATTTAATGTAACATATTCAGACAACAGTACACAACTTATTACAACAAATGTTAATGGAATAGCAAATTTTAAAACAATAAATATAGAAGCAATAGGTACAGAAACATTAATAATAGAGGAACAAACAACACCAACAGGATATAATAAATTGTTTGATACTCTTGAAGTTACAGTAACAAAAGAAGTATTAGAAAATGGAAAATTTGGTATTACAAATGCAGAAATAACAAAAATAAATGGAGAAGAAGTAACAGATGAATTAGGAATAACTATATCTATAAATGGAGAAGTAGTAACACTAACGATACCAAATTATCAACCAGAGGGAAATTACAAGCTACAATTAGTAAAAGTAGATAGTAAAAATGAAGAGACGAAGTTAGAAGGAGCAGAGTTTAAAGCAACATTTGAAGATGGAAGCAGTCAAACCTTGACAACAAATAGTGAAGGCTTAATAGACTTTGGAAAAATAAATATAACAGAAACAGGAACAGATACGATAAAAGTAGAAGAAATAACAGCACCAAAAGGATACACAAAATTATTTGAAAGTTTTGAGATAGATGTAACAAAAGAATTAACAAAAGCAGGAGATTATCAAGCAAGCCAAATAGATTTGAAAAATGCAACAGGGACAACAGCAAATACAGGAGAAGAAGTAAAAGCAAATCTAATTAATGGATTAATTACATTAAC
Organism: Clostridia bacterium; assembly: GCA_017886645.1. GTDB lineage: Bacteria > Bacillota > Clostridia > TANB77 > CAG-508 > CAG-273. Next base: position 57 of record JAGHJM010000106.1, on the reverse strand, counting down.
AGTGCCAAATAAGAAGCAAGAAGGAAGTTATAGATTACAGCTAGTAAAAGTAGATAG
>JAGHJM010000105.1 GCA_017886645.1 Clostridia bacterium | reverse complement strand
GACAAACAAAAGTAAAAGAAAATATTAAAATATATATAGAAGCTGCGAAGAAGAGAAAAGAACCATTATATCATGTTTTATTATATGGACCACCAGGACTTGGAAAAACAACACTTGCAAATATTATTTCAAATGAGATGAACTCTAACATTAAAATAACTTCTGGTCCAGCAATAGAAAAACCTGGAGATTTAGCAGCTTTGCTTACAAATTTATCAGAATTTGATGTTTTATTTATTGATGAAATTCATAGACTAAATAAAAGTGTGGAAGAAATTTTATATCCAGCTATGGAAGACTATACTTTAGACATAATAATAGGAAAGGGAACAGCTGCAAGGTCTATAAGATTAGACCTACCCAAATTTACATTAATAGGAGCAACGACAAGAGCAGGCTCGCTTACTACACCTTTAAGAGATAGATTTGGAATAGTTAATAGACTCGAGATTTATAATGTAGAAGATTTAACAACAATAGTAAAAAGGTCTGCTACAATATTAGAAATATCTATAGATGAGGAAGCGGCTATAGAGATAGCTAGACGTTCTAGAGGAACGCCAAGAATAGCAAATAGATTATTGAAAAGAGTAAGAGACTATGCAGCTGTTTTAGGAGATGGAAATATTACTATAGAAATTGCAAGAGTAGCATTAAATAGATTAGAAATTGATGAAATAGGACTGGATGAAATAGATAGAAAAATATTAAATGCTTTAATAAATGTATATCAAGGAAGACCAGTAGGAATTGAAACGATTGCTGTGACTATAGGGGAAGAGCCAGAAACAGTAGAAGATGTATATGAGCCATATTTAGTACAAATAGGATTTATATCTCGTACACCAAAGGGTAGAATTGCACTTCCGGCTGCATATGAACATTTAGGAATAGAATTTAATCAATAATTGAAGGAAAAATAAAGAGTAAAGAATTTATTTTTATAATTGAACATTTTAATGAATGAAAGCAAAAGGGGATGAGTAAGAGATGAAGCTGTTATTACATACTTGTTGTGCACCTTGTAGTGTATATTGTATTGATGAACTAAGAAATGAAGGCATAGGGCCAACAGTATATTGGTATAATCCAAATATACATCCATATATGGAATATAAAGCAAGAAGAGATTGCTTAAAAGAATATACTAGAAGCATAAATATAGAAGCCATATTTCAAGAGGAGTATGGCTTAGATGAGTTCTGCAAAGAGGCAGTAAAAGATTTAAAAAATAGATGCACTAATTATTGTTATCCCATTAGAATAGAGCAAACCTGTAAATATGCAAAAGAACATGGATATGATACAGTATCAACAACATTACTTTACAGCATATATCAAAATCATGAATTTATAAAATCATGTATGGAAGAAAAATGTAATAAATATGGATTAAGTTTTTTATATAGAGATTTTAGAGTTGGATTTTGGGAAGGGCATCAAAAAGCACACGATTTAGGATTATATATGCAAAAATATTGTGGCTGTGTATTTAGCGAGGAAGATAGATATAGTAAGCAGATAAAGAGGGAGAAAGAAAAGGAAGATATATAAAAAAATATAATTGTGTCATTAGATAATGTAGATGAAAATAAGAACGAAAGTAGTAGAATAAAGGATATAGCCACTATAAGACTTGCTTATAGTGGCTATATTAAAAATCAATGCGATTTTGCGATTATTGCTTATCTCCGCTTTTTATTATTTTTCTTACGATTTGTGCCGTTAGAGCTTTTTCGCTTAGCTTGTCTGTTTAAAGCCCTTCTTTCTGCTCGTGAAGATCCAGCTATG
>JAGHJM010000037.1 GCA_017886645.1 Clostridia bacterium | reverse complement strand
CCACTACAGATGGTGTTGTTCTATTTCCTTCTGCATTTGGAATTACAACAGGCTCTCCTCCTTCCATAACCGCAACACATGAATTTGTTGTTCCTAAGTCAATACCTATAATTTTTCCCATAATTTATCTTCCTTCCTTTTTATAATTTTCTGAGTTTTCTCAGGTGTTAATCTATATATTTAAAAATTAATAACATTTATTTATATTTTAATTTGCTACAATAACCATTGAATGTCTTATTACTCTATTTCCTATCATATATCCTTTTCTATATTCTTCTTTAATTTCTTTTTCTCCTAGGTTTTCATCTATTACTGAACTCACAGCTTCGTGTAATTCTGGATCAAATGTTTTTCCTACAGTTTCTATTTCTTTTACACCTTTAGAGGCTAAAACATCTTTGAATTGTTGAAGCATAAGTTCTACACCTTTTTTATATTCTTCATCTTTGGTTTCAGCAGCAACTGCCTTTTCCATATTATCTATTATTGGCAAAAATGATGATATTATTTCCGCAATTATAGAATCATACATTAATTCTCTTTCTTTTGAATTTCTTTTTTTGTAATTTTCAAACTCAGCCATAATTCTTTTATATCTATCATCTTTCTCTTCTAGTTCAGCTTTCTGACTTTCTATTTGTTTTTTTAATTCTATAATTTCATCTGTTTTTTCATTTTTTTCCATATCTTTCATTTTCTCTTCCTTTTCTTCACTTTTCTTTTGTTCTTCCTTTTTTATGTTTTCCAAGTCATTCTACCACCTTTCTATTTTTCATTTAACTTTTTGCTAATATATTTCATAACAGAAATAACCTTTGAATAATCCATACGTCTAGGGCCTATAATTCCTATCGTTCCAATATCCTTATCTTTATATTTGTGTTTAAAAGTAATAATACTAAAGTCTTTTAGTTCTTTATTTTCATTTTCGTCACCAATATATACATTAATATCGTCTGCAAATCCACTATTTAATAAATCCAGCATCATTTCTTTTGTATCAATTAAGTTTATAAATCTTTTAGCTACTTCCAAGCTCTTAAATTCTGGTATATCGAATATTCTATTAGTACCATCTAAATAAATTTTATCATCTTCATTAATAACTCGATTTAATTGCTCTATTACTGGTTTTATTACTTTTAAGCTATAATTCATTTGTGAAAATATATATTGTTTAAGTGGTTGATTTATTTCTTCTAACAATTTTCCTCTTAATTTATTGTTAAATATATAATTTAAGGTTTCTACTTGCTCTTCTGTAATATCTTCATCAAATTTTATTATTGTTTCCTTAACCATTCCTGTATCTGTCAGAATAACAGCCATTAACATTCTTGTACCAAGTAAAACAAATTTTATTTCTTGTATCCTTTGATCTTCAGTTCTTGGTCCCACCGCTACTGATGTATAATGTGTAACTTCTGACAGTGTTTGACTTGTTATTTTTGTTAAATCTTCTATTTCATTTATTTTTGTAGATAGTTTTGATTGAATATACTTTATTTCCTCTAGGCTGATATTATCATCTTTAATAAGTTCATTTACATATAGTCTATATCCTAATGCTGATGGAACTCTCCCACTTGAAGTATGTGTTTTCTTTATGTAACCACTTTTTTCTAATTCTGCCATTTCGTTCCTAATGGTAGCACTACTAAAGTCCAATCCATATTTTTGTACTATACTTCCGAGAACTTACTGGTTCAGCTGTATTTATATATTCATCAACAATTGCTTGTAATATTCTTTTTTTTCTTTGGTCTAACATAGTTTCCACCTTCTCAATTAGCACTCGATATTATTGACTGCTAAGCATTATATATATTATATCCATTTTTAGCAATTGTCAATAGATATTGCTAAAAATTGTGTGAATTCTATGTGAATTAATAAAAAAATAAGATCAACTTGTATTTTAATAAGTTAATCTTATTTTTAATAATTTTATTATTTTTTTAGAATATAGTTGCAATATCAATCATAATACTTAATGTCAAGATAAATACATCTACTACACCAATAATAATTCCAACTATTCCCATCCATTTACAACTTTCTGTTTTTTCATCGAACCTTGCTAATCCCACAATTCCTGAAACTATTGCTATAATTCCACATATTAATCCAGCAAACCAAAATAGTCCTACTAAAGATGTTATAAAACTTACTAAAGCCAATGAATTTATTTTTTTGTTTCCATCATATCTTTGATTTGGAACAGGTCCAACATTAGAATAGTAATTATTATTTGGCATTTGATTATAAGGATTATAATTGTTATTTTGTATTCCGTTATTCATTTGATTTTGTCCATTGTTCATAAAGTTTGGATCTTGCATTGGATTATAGTTATTATTATTCTCCATATTTTACTCCTCCCTTTTATCCTATATTATTTATTATACTATATATTTGTTTTATTCACAAGTTTTTCTATGTTTTATATAAATTCTTCCCATACTAAATTTGCTAAATCTAGTCCCTTATTTGTTAACTTTATGTAGTCTCCATCTATTTCTAGCAATTCTTCTTTAATCAACTTTTCTAATTCTTCTTTAAATATCATTATTGGATTTGCTATAAATAGCTCTTTAAATTTTTTTATACTTACCCCATCTATTTTTCTCAAACCTAACATCATGTATTCTATTATTTTCATACTTTGAGTTTGCTTTTCATTGAATACAAAATTTTTTTCCAAACGATTTTCTTTTATGTTACTAATATAGTTTTCTACACATTCAATATTTGAATATCTAATATTATTTGTATATGAGTGTGCCGCCACTCCAAAACCTATATATTCCTTTTGATTCCAGCAGTCCATGTTGTGTTTTGATTCATAACCATTTTTAGCGAAATTGGATATTTCATAATGTTTATACCCGTTTTCTTCTAGCATTTTTTTTGCACACCAATACATATTCCTTTCTTCATCGTCTGACACTAATTCTAGTTCTTTGTTCTCAACTTTTTTTTCTAATACTGTACCTTCTTCTAAAATTAATGAATATACAGAAATATGTTCTAGCCCTAATTCAATTAATCTCTTTACAGACTTTTCAACATCATCTATCTTTTGTTTTGGCAAACCTATAATTAAATCAGCATTAATATTATTAAATCCTACTTTTCTTGCCCAATTGTATGCATCTTCAAATTCACTATATGTATGAATCCTTCCTATTAGCTTTAATAACTCATCATTAGTAGATTGTAATCCTATGCTTAACCTATTAATTCCTATTTCATAATAATCTTTAAGTTTTTCTTTATTCACAGTTCCTGGATTTACTTCTAATGTTATTTCTATATCCTCTGCTATTTTAAATTCATCTTTTATCAATTTTACTATCTTTACTATATATTTACTATTTATATAAGAAGGAGTTCCTCCTCCTATATAAATAGTTTTTACTAAAAATAAATCATCTCTTCTATTTTCATAGTCATCTTTATTTCCTTTTGCAACATCTTTTATTTCTTCTAATATCGCATTTATATATTCTTCAATTAGATTATCTTTCTTTGAATATGAAATAAAATCACAATAATAACATTTTTGTTTGCAAAAAGGAATATGTATATATATTCCTATATTCTTCATCATTTTCTCCTATTTTAACTCTTCTGCTATTTTCTCAATTATTTTTAGCCTGTGATTAACACCAGATTTTCCTATTGGATTTTTTAGCATTTTACCTAATTCTAGTAATGATGCCTCTGGATTTTTCTCTCTCAAATTTGCTATCTCTTTTAAATTTTCTGAAAGGCTATCAAATTTTCCTTTTTTTCTTATTAGTTTAATTGCATTTATTTGTTTAGCAGCTGTTATAGCTATTTTATTTAAATTTGCCGTTTCACAATTTACAATTCTATTTACATTATTTCTCATATCTCTATATACACGTATATCTTCAAATCTAAGCACAGCAGAACTTGCACCTATTAATGCTAAAAACTTTGAGATTTCCTCACCATCTTTAGTATAAATGGCATTTTTATTTTCTAATATTTTAAAATGTATGTTATATTTTTCTAATATATTTAATATGTACTCTATATTTTTTACATTTTTCAGCAATATTTCTAGATGATATTTATTTTTTGGGTTATTTATCGATCCGCTTCCCATAAAGCTTCCTCTTACTAATGACTTTTCTAATTGATCCTTTTTATATATCCATTCTATATTATATATATATATATCATTATCATATGTAATTTCACTTAAATCAATTTTATCACATGTAATATTAAATATTTTTCCTTGTATTTCAATTTTATAATTAATATATCCTAAATTGCTTAATAATTTTCCAAACCTGTTTATATTATATTGATTTTCTGTCGAATATTTTATTTGTGTATTTTCTATCGATATATTTGAAGTTAATAAATATCCTAATAATTCTGCTTTTACTTCATCTTTATTTGCTAAATTAGTTATTTTACTTAATTCTTCTTTTACTTCAGCCGAAAAAGACATTACTTCCCTCCCTTTACTATTATAACTCTATCATTATTATTTAAATCTTTTAAGCAATATACCTCTCTGTATTTCTTTTTAAATATATTCATTATATTTTCTTTTTGGTCATATCCTATTTCCAAAAAAATTATTCCATTTCTATTCATATATTTTTCTGCTTTTTCATATATTATGTTATAAAATTTTAGTCCATCTTTTCCACCATCTAATGCAATATACGGCTCATTTTTTACTTCGTTACTTAAAGTACTGATTACGCTAGTTTTTATATAAGGTGGATTCGACACTATTATGTCAAAGTCTTTTTCTTCTATATTCTCAAACATATCAGATTTTATGAAATTAATTCCTACCTTGTTTATTTTTGCATTTTTATTTGCTATTTCTATTGCATTTTCGCTAATATCTGTGGCATATATATTTGCATTTTTTATATACTTTGCAAGAGAAATTGCAATCGCACCACTTCCTGTACACAAATCTAAAATTTTTAACGAGTAATTTATATTATTACAATATTCTATCACATGCTCTACTAGTATTTCTGTATCAGGTTGAGGAATTAGTACATTTTTATCAACATAAAATTTAAGTCCCATAAATTCTTGCTTATTTGTAATATATTGCACTGGTATTCCATTAATTACCTTTTGCAATATCTTTTCAAATTCTACATTCTCTTTACTAGATACTTCTTTATTCATATATACAATAATTTTATTTATTGGAATATTAAAAAAATACTCTATAATTATTTTTAATTTTATACTATAGTCATCAATATTATTTTTTTGTAATTTAATTGTACTTTTCTTTATTAACTCTTCTAATTTCATATATACTCCATATTTTTTATTTAGTATAGCACAATTATGTATGCAATTCAATTAAACGTAAAAAATCCCCACCTCAGCCGTAAGATGAATGAAATTTTAAGGACCTGTTTTCACAGGTGGGTGTCTTGTTGAATGCTAATGGGTTTCTTACAAATTTTTAGTGTAAGCATACACGCCACATCCAAAGGCGGACTCCCGTTTTAAGTTTGTTGGTTCTAAAATTCCAGTCTACACGTACCGCGCAGGGAGATATTAAATTTTGTAATTCTTATTGTGTTTATATATTATCATATACATCATATAATTTCAATTTTGAATTTGTGTATTTTTCTTATATAAAAAGGATTTTTAGGTGTTTATTCTATGTTATTCTATAAAATCAATATATTTTTTGTTTTTTTATAATTTGATTTTTATTTCAAATTGTGATATATTTAATTTATATGGACTATAATTCGTCCATTTTTTAATTTATGATTATATCTCTTTTTATCTTTTTATCTTTATTTACTCCAATTCCTATAAATTTATTTTTCTCATTATATATTCTATATATACCATCTTTTTTATTATTTATTATTTTTACTCCATTTAAGAATTTTTCTAATTCACTACTATTTAAGATTATTTTATCTACATTTTGAAATAAATTTTCTATTGTTATAATATACTTTTTTATATTATTCATTTCATTCATTAATTGCTCTATAGTTATAGAATCTTTTATATCAAATTTTCCTACTTTTATTCTTTGAAGATTTTTCATATATCCAATAGTACCCAATTCATTTGCTATATTTTCACATAAAGTTCTTATATATGTTCCCTTTGAACAGTGAACCCAAAATTCAATAATATTTTCTTTTTCTTCTATATCAATTAATTCTATACTATATATTTCTATTTCTCTTTTTGGAATTTCTACCTTTTCATTATTTCTTGCATAATCATATAATTTTTTTCCATTTATTTTTATCGCAGAATAAATTGGAGGTGTCTGATAACTTTTTCCTATAAATTTTTTTAAAGTATTTTCCACATATTCTTTTGAATAATTAGTTACATCTATATTCTCTTTTTCAATTACATTTCCTTCTTCATCTGCTGTATCTGTTTTCATTCCAAGCTTTATTTCTGCAATATATTCTTTGTCATGTTCTATTAAATACTTTGAAACTTTTGTAGCATCACCTAACAAAAGTGGTAGTACACCGGTAGCATTAGGATCTAATGTTCCAGTATGTCCCACTTTTGTATGTAATATATTTTTTACTTTTGCCACAATGTCATGTGATGTCCATTTTTTTTCTTTATTTATTAATATAATTCCGTTCATATTTTTCCTATATATGTTTATAATGCTGCTTTTACTTGTCTTATAATTTTTTCTTTTATTTGTTCTATTGTAGAGCCTTGTATTGTACACCCTGCTGCTTTTGCATGTCCTCCTCCGCCAAATACCAAACATACATCTGACACATTAACATAGTCATTTGAACGTAAAGAACATTTTACACCTTTGTCTGTTTCTGTAAGAAATATAGATACTTCTACACCTTCTACATCTCTCCCCACTTCTACAATACCTTCTTTGTCTCCATTTTGAGCATTAACCCTTTCTTCATCTTCTTTAGTAATATATGTAAATGTTATTTTTCCATTTTCTAAAAATTCTATTCTATCTGTGGCAATTTTGGTTAACTCAAAATTTGCTCTAGTTTTAGTTTGTAATACTTTTTTATATATCTTTGATACATTTACACCTTTATTTAGAAGCCATGATACAAATTCAAATGTGTCTGCTGTTACTCCTTCATATTTAAATCCACCTGTATCTGTTATAATACCTGTTAATATACATGTACCTATATCTTTAGTTACTTCTATTCCTATATACTCTAGTACCACTAGAAGTATTTGTGCACATGCTGGTGCAACAGGATTTACATAGTTTAAGTCTCCAAACATTGTATTTGTACTGTGGTGATCAATACAAATCTTAGATTTTGCATCTTCAAAGTATTTAGAAAAACCATTAAGCATTTTTATTGTAGCACAGTCTAAAGCTATTGCTAAATCATATTTTTCAATATTGGTTTCTGTTTTTATTTCTCCAGCTCCAGGTAAAAATTTAAATATACTTGGATATTTAGGAATAATTATGTCTGGATTTTTGCCATAATCTTTTAAAGCATTATACATTGCTAAGCTACTTCCTATAGCATCACCATCAGGATTTTCATGCGTTAAAATAACAATTTTTTCAGCCTTGTCTATTTTCTCTTTAATATCATCTAAAGTCATATTCATTTACTCCTCATCTTTATTCTCTTTTTTGTTCATTTCATTTAATAATTTATCTATTTTCTCACCATACTCCATTGAATCATCTATTTCAAATTGTAAATCTGGTGTTACTCGTAAATTAATTTTCCTAGCTATTTGCCCCTTTATATATCCTGTTGCCTCTTTTAATCCCTTCATAGTTTTTTTTATATTTTTTGAATTTAGCAAACTAACATATACTCTTGCAAATCTTAAGTCAGGAGTTACTTTTACTTTCGTTACACTAATTAATCCTGTAATGTTAGGATTTTTTAGTTCAAAACTTATTACTTGACTAATTTCTTTTTTTAATTCTTCATTAACTCTATTTAGTCTAGTATCACTTTTCGGCATACTTATATATACATCCTTTCTATTTTACTTGTTCTTGTACAAAGACTTCTATTTTATCTCCTTCTTTTATGTCATTATACGCTTCTATTTGAAGTCCACATTCAAATCCCTTTGTTACTTCTTTTACATCATCTTTAAATCTTTTTAAAGATACAAGTTTTCCTTCGTGAATAACAACTTCTTCTCTAATTACTCTTACTCCAGCATTTCTTTCTACTTTTCCGCTTAGTACAAAACATCCTGCAATTGTTCCTACATTTGAAACTTTAAATGTTTGTCTTACTTCTGCTTCTCCAATTACTTTTTCTTCATATACTGGATCTAATAGTCCTTTCATTGCTGCTTCAACCTCTTCTATAGCTTGATAAATTACAGAATATTGTTTAATTTCAACTTCATCTCTTTCTGCCATATCTTTTGCAGTAGCTACTGGTCTTACATTAAATGCTATAATAATTGCTTTTGCAGCTTTTGCAAGTTGTACATCAGATTCTGTTACCGCACCTGCGCCATGGTGAATTACCTTTACTCTTACTTCATCATTAGTTAGCTTCTCTAATGATTGAGATAATGCTTCTGCTGTTCCTTGTACATCTGCTTTTATAATTATATTTAATTGTTTTAAGTTTTCACTTGCCATCTTTTCAAATAGGTTACTTAATGTCACCTTATTCATATTATTTAGATGAGCTTCTCTTTCTTGGCGTTTTCTTCTCTCTATTAGGTGTTTTGCTGTTTTCTCATCTTTTACTTCGTAGAATGTATCTCCCGCTTCTGGCATTTCTGTTAATCCCATAATTTCTACTGGAGTTGATGGTCCGGCCATCTTTACTTTTTGACCTTTGTCATTTTTCATTGCTCTTATTTTTCCTATTGATTTACCTACAACTATTGTATCTCCTACATTAAGAGTTCCTCTTTGTACTAACATTGAAGCAATTGGTCCTTTTGCCTTATCTAGTCTAGCCTCTATTACAGCTCCTTTTGCTTGTTTATGAGGATTTGCTTTTAATTCCTTCATATCTGCAACTAAAAGAACCATTTCTAATAAATTTTCAATATTCAAATGTTTTTTTGCAGAGATAGGTACAAATATTGTATCTCCTCCCCATTCTTCTGGAACTAATTCATATTCCATTAATTGTTGTTTTATTTTATCTATATTAGCTCCTGGTAAATCTATTTTATTAATAGCAACTATAATTGGAATTTCAGCAGCTTTTGCATGATTTATTGCTTCAACAGTTTGAGGCATTACACCATCATCTGCAGCAACTATTAGAATAGCTATGTCTGTTATTTGTGCTCCTCTTGCTCTCATGCTTGTGAAAGCCTCATGACCTGGAGTATCTAAAAATGTTATTTCTCTTCCATTTATATTTACTTTATATGCACCTATATGTTGAGTAATTCCACCAGCTTCTCCTTCTATAACATTTGTTTTTCTAATTGCATCTAAAAGTGAAGTCTTACCATGGTCTACGTGTCCCATAACAACAACTACTGGTGGTCTTGGTACTAAATCTTCTTCTTTGTCTTCTGACTCATCAAATAAAATATCTTCTTCTTTTACTTCTTCTTTCTTTTTCGCAGTTACTCCAAATTCACTTGCTACTAAATATGCTGTGTCAAAATCAATTGTATTATTAATTGTAGCCATAATACCATAATTAAACAACTTCTTTATTATTTCTCCACTTGTCTTTTTTAATTCCATTGCCAAATCTTTTACAGTTATACTTTCTGGAATTGTAATCTCTTTTAGCTCAAATATTTTTTGTTTATTTCTTTCTTCATCTTTTTGAACTTTTTTCTTGCTTCTCTTTCCTCTTGCTGTTGTTAAATCATAATAATCATACATGCCACCATCTTGTTCATCAAACATATTTGATAGCCTATTTTCTTGTTTTAATCTATTTAATTTTCCACTATCAAAATCTTCCCCATTACTTCTTCTTGTACGAGTAGCTTTTTTATTTTTCTCTTCATATTTACTATTGTTTTTTGCTTTATCAATTGCTTTAGAATTATAATCTCTTTGATTTTCCTTTTCTATTATTTCTGTTGCCATTATATCTTTAATATTTCTATCAATTCCCTTATCATCTAATGGTTTTTGACTTCTATTATTAAAGTTTTGTTTTTGATTATATCTATTATTCTGTCCATTTTGATTGTTTTTATTATTATTAAACCTATTGTTATTTTGATTTGGTTTATACCCATTATTATTTGAATTTTGTCTAAAATTATTATTATGGTAATTATTATTGTACTGATTATTGTTACGGTAATTGTTGTTTTGATTATTACGATAATTATTATTTTTTTGATTATTTAAAGCAACATTAGTCTTATTTTCCGTCTTTACTTTTTCTTCTTTTGCTTCTATTACTACTGTTTTCTGTTCCACTGGTTTTACTTCTTCCTTTTTAGGCTCCTCTTTCTTTACAATTTCTTCTTTTTTCTCTTCTTTTTTGCCAAAACCAAATAGTTCACTTACTGTGAGTGGTTTCTGTGGCTTATTGCGATAAACTATATTATAATCTTGATTAGATTTTCTTTCTACAAATCCTACATCTTTTCTTTCTTCTTTTTTCTTTTCTTCTTCTTTTTTCTTTTTGTCCTCTTCGTCAGAGATAATTACTTCTCTTCTTATAATAACAGGTGTAGAACCTTTTTTACCTTCTTCTTTTGTTTTATTTTTCTCATTATTAGCCATTTTTACATTTTTATTTCCAGTTTTAAATTCATTTCTTATTTTATCTGCTTGTTCTAATTCTAAAGAGCTTAAATGACTACTAACGTCTATCCCCATTGCTTTTGCTTTATTTAGTATATCCTTGCTTGTTAAATCTAATTCTTTTGCTAATTCATATACTTTTATTTTATCCAATAACCTCACCCCCATTTAAGATTTTTATAATTTCGTTTGAAAAATTTTCATCACATACTCCTATTACAACTTTATTTTGCTTTCCTATAGCGTGACTTATTTCATCCATATTCGAAAATTCATATATTGAAATTTTTTTATTTGCACATAATTGTTTAAAATTTGTTTTCGTTCTTTCTGAAGCATCACTTGCTAGTATAACTAATTTTACTTTACTTTTATTTATTGACTCTATGCAACTTTCATTTCCATATTTAATTTTTCCAGCTCTCATAGCTAATCCTAATAAATTTAATATTTTTTTGTTATTTACCAACAATTACACCTCTTAAATTATTATAAATTCCTAAATCTATTTTCATTTTAAAACTTTTTTCTAACCTTTTAGATTTCATAGCTTTTTCTAGACAATCTATATTTTTACAAATATATGCGCCTCTTCCATTTAACTTTCCTGTATTGTCAATATTTATATTTCCATCTGAACTTTTTACAATTCTAAGTAAGTTACTCTTATCTTTTTTTTCATTACATCCTATACAAGTTCTTTCTGGTATATTTTTCAATTCAAATCACTTTCCTTATATCATTACTATTCTTGTTCTTCTTCTACATTATTATTTTCTTCTTGTGATTTCATCATAAATTCTCTAAATTGACTTTCACTTTTTATATCTATTTTCCAGTTTGTAAGCTTTGCAGCTAAACGTGCATTTTGTCCTGACTTTCCTATGGCTAAGGATAATTGATCATCTGGAACAATAACTTGAGCAAATTTTTCATTTTCTTTTATATCTACTGCCATTACTTGTGCTGGAAGTAATGCTGCAGATATAAATATTGATGGATCACTATTCCATTCAATTACCTCTATTTTTTCTCCATGTAAGTCGTGTAGAATATTTTGTATTCTTATTCCGGTTTGCCCACCGCAGGTACCTACTGGAGCT
>JAGHJM010000036.1 GCA_017886645.1 Clostridia bacterium | reverse complement strand
TGAATGTTAGTCATGAGGATTCAAAAATAATTGTAAAATTATTGACGAATATTGAGTTTTATAACTCTAGACATATAAAGAAAGTATTAAGAAAATATATTTCTATAAGAGAATATCTGATAAAAAAAGATATTGACTTAAGTAATATATATAATATTATTCTGGTATTGTATTTTATAATTATACACATTTTTCATACTGATGAATATAAATATTTATTATTAGAAAATAAAGAAGCAGTTTATAATAAGATATTATTAATAAATTATGATAGAAAGACAGGAAGAAAAGTAGAAAATCAATTTGAGCAGTATAATAAGATATGTAATTTAAATTATAGCAATGGAAAACAATATGAAATATTTAAATTATTATTAAGATTTTCTCCATATGAATTAAAAAAAGAAGAAATTAATGTAAACTACTATATTGATGGAGAAATATCTATAGACTATTACAATTGGATGGGGCTATTTAATGATTCTATCTGCAAAAAAATTATCCAATTCATTATGAGTGATACTAATTTTTTAGATATGCTTTTTGAAGATAAAACATATAATGATGAAAGAGTATATAATATGATAAAAGAAATAAATAATATTATATAATAAATTTTTTTCCTTCGAAGATACACAACACAATTCCAAGAAGCAGAGGAATAAAAAAACACATTGTAAGTATTTTTCTTACAATGTGTTTTGCATATTATTTAAATATTGCGCAGCTCGGGTAATTCCTATAATTGCACACGAATCATTGAAAGTTCTGTCATTAAAATCATTAACCTTTTTAATAGCTTCAGAAAAAGGCATTGTAAAACATTCTAAATATTCATCATCATCTAAATTTAATGAATATTTTATTTCAGCATGTTCAGCTAGATATAAGTGAATTTTAGTTGTACATGAACTAGTATCTGGAATATACTTACCTAAATAAGTCCATATGCAACTATCTGGGTCGCACCCAGTTTCTTCTTTCAATTCAGATTTAGCAGCCACAAGAGGATCAAAATTATGTTTTTTTTCAATCATACCTGCAGGAAGTTCAACAAAATCTGGTATCATATGAGCTACTCTTGGTTGTTTTACTAAGAATAAATCATTATTATTATTTAAAGCAACTATTGCAACAGCATCTCCTTTTATGACAATATCTCTAGACACTTCTTTATTATTAGGTAAGATAGCTTTTACTACATCTACTTTTAACCAATTAGAAAATTTACATTCCCTTGAAATAATTTTTAGTTCATTCACATTTAACATCTCCTACTCTCATTTTTGAAAATTATATCATAAAATGTCATAAATCTACAATTTTACTTTTAGAAATTAATAAAAATCTTTTTAATTTATTAAGAAAAAATTAAAATCTTTGTTAAAGTATGTAATCTATGAGAAAAATAGGATATAATATTGGTATTATAAAAGAAGGTTGAAGAAACAATGAAAAAAAGTAATACTAAAGTTTTTAAAATAATTATATTAATATTAGTTATAGCTATAATGGCGGGAATTACATATTATTTATTTCCATTAATAAAAAATTTAAGTACAGCAGAAGGACAAATTGCATTTAAGGAAAGAGTAGGAGATTCAGGAATATTTGGATTTTTAATGTTATTTGGCTTGCAGTTTGCACAAATATTTTTATTTATAATACCAGGTGAGCCAATAGAAATTTTAGCAGGAATTTGCTATGGACCTTTGTGGGGAACTATATTTGTTATGATTTCTGCAATGATTATTTCAATATTTATATATCTTTTAGTACACAAATTTGGAAGAAAATTTATATATGATTTTTGTGGAGAAGAGAAAATAAAAAAAATAGAAAATGCAAAAGTTCTAAAAAATCCTAAAACTATAAATTTTATTATTTTTATTTTATTCTTTATTCCAGGTACACCAAAAGACTTGCTTACATATATTGCAGCATTGTTACCAATAAAACCAATTGAGTTTATAATAATTTCTACTGTAGCAAGATTTCCATCTATAATATCTTCTACTTTAGCAGGAGATAATTTACTTGCTGGAAACTGGCATATAAGTTTAATTATTTATGGAGTTACATTTTTAATTGTTGGAATTGTTTTTCTTATAATGAGAAAACTTGATAAAAGTAAAATTACTGATGAGGTATTAAAAGCAATAAAATAATGGAGGTAATAAAATGAAATTATTAGTTATATCAGATATACATGGTTCGAGTTATTATGCAAATAAAATATTAGATATAGTAAACAAAGAAAATCCTGACAAAATTATTTTACTAGGTGATTTATATTACCATGGCCCAAGAAATCCATTGCCAAATGATTATTCCCCAATGAAAGTTGCAGATATATTAAATAGTTTAAAAGAAAAATTACTAGTAGTCAAAGGAAATTGTGATGCAGAAGTTGATGAAATGATTTCAAATTTTAAATTTGAAGATAATATTTTATTGAATGCTAATGGTAAAAAGATATTTTTTACTCATGGACATAAATATAATATTAATAAGTTGCCAAATGAAGAATTTGATATTATGTTTTATGGACATTTTCATATATGCTTTATAAAACAACAAGATGGAAAAATTTTTGTAAATCCGGGATCTATTTCATTACCAAAAGAAAATACACTTAACAGTTATGCAACAATGGATAGTGATAAAATTTGTATAAAAGATATTAATGAGAATATACTAGAAGAATTAAAACTATAGTATGTAATATTGCTTTTTTCTAGTATTGTTATATAATAAGAATACTAAAAAATAAGGGGGGAAAACGAAACATGGATAAATATTATTTTACTTCTGAGAGTGTAACAGAAGGACATCCAGATAAATTATGCGATTATATAGCAGATAAAATACTAGATGAATGTTTAAGACAGGATAAAGATTCAAGAGTGGCAGTAGAAGTTATGGCTTCAGAAAATTTAATAGTAATAGCTGGGGAAATTACATCTAATGCTAATATTAACATAGAAGAGATAACAAGAGATACTATTAAAGAAGTAGGATATGATAATCGAAATTTAGATATAGATTATAGAACATGTGAAATAAAAATAAATATTTCAAAACAAAGCTCAGATATTGCTTTAGGAGTTGATACAGGAGGAGCTGGAGATCAAGGAATAATGTTTGGATTTGCATGTGACGAAACAGAAAATTATATGCCATATGCGATAGAAATGGCTCATAGACTTGCTAAAAGATTAACAGAAGTAAGAAAAAATAAAGAAATAGATTACTTAAGACCAGATGGAAAAACACAAGTAACAGTAGAATATGAAAACAATGTTCCAAAAAGAATTGAAACAATTTTGATTTCTGCACAGCATCTAGAGGAAATTTCATTAGAACAATTAAGAAAAGATATTATAGATAAAGTGATAAATACAGTAATACCAAAAGAAAAAATGGACAAGGATACTAAAATTTATATTAATCCGACCGGAAGATTTGTAATAGGCGGACCGTTAGGGGATACAGGACTTACACGGAAGAAAAACCATAGTTGATACTTATGGAGGTTATGCTAGACATGGTGGAGGATCATTTTCTGGAAAAGATGCAACTAAAGTAGACCGTTCTGCTTCATATATGTTAAGACATATTGCGAAAAATATAGTTGCAAATAAGTATGCACGTAAATGTGAAATACAAATATCATATGCAATAGGAAAAAAAGAGCCTTTATCCGTTTATATAGATACTTTTGGTACAGGAATAAAAAGTAATCAAGAATTAGTTAAAATGATTATAAATAATATGAATTTAACTCCAAATGGTATAATAGAATATTTAAAATTAAAAGAACCTATATATTCTTTAACAACAAATTATGGACATTTTGGAAAAGAATATTTACCATGGGAAAAAATAATAAAAATGTAATAGAAAAGAGGAAAACAAATGGAATATAGCATAACAGTATATTTTGCATTATTTATGATTTATTCTGTTGCTGGATGGATTTGCGAAGAGTTGCTTCAAATAATTCAAAATAAAAAAATAGCAGATAGAGGATTTTTAATTGGACCATATTGCCCAATTTATGGATGTGGGGCTATACTTATAACTATTTGTCTAACTCCATTTGAAAATCACCCTGTAGGGTTGTTTATCTTAACAATGGTATTATGTGGTGTGCTAGAATATGCAACCAGTTTTATTATGGAAAAAGCTTTTAATGCAAGATGGTGGGACTATAGTAATATGAGATTTAATATAAATGGAAGAGTATGCCTAGAAACTTTAGTGCCATTTGGAATAGCAGGATTATTGGTAGTATATGTTACAAATCCATTTTTACTTGATATAATACAGAATATTGATGGAAATATATTAAATATAATTACTATTATTATAGGAGTAATTTTTATTGTAGATTTATCTGTTTCTTCTAAAATAATATTTAATTTTAGAAAGACTAATAAAGAGATTAGTGGTAATAAACATAAAGATAGTACATATGAAATCTCAGAAAAAGTTAAAGAGGTATTAAGGAATAGATCTTTCTTAACAAGAAGACTTATTGATGCTTTTCCAGACTTTACTACAATATTAAAAGAAAAAGGGAAAGAAATAAAGAAAAAAACAGCAGAGGTAAAAGAAGAATTTTCTAGTAAAGCTAGTGATATGCAAAAGAAAATAAATAATAAGGCGAAAACGGTAAAGGCTAATGTTAAAGCAGGAATAGAAAAACAAATAAAAAGGAAGGATTAAAAAATGGGATTGTTACAAAGCAGAAGAGATGATGATATTAACATTGTAACTGACATGTTAAATATAGGTTTAGAACTTGAACAGATTAGTGAAATAACAGGATTATCTATAGAGGAACTTGAAAAAATAGATAAAGAAAGAAAAAAATAATTATTAATAGGAATGGTTCTTTTAAGTAGGCTGAAAGATAATACGAATTAAATTAGATAAGAAAGAACTATTCCTATTATAATAGATAGATTAAGGAATAGCATTTCTTGCGAGTTCGTCGCAACGATTATTTAAATCATTGTCTGCATGACCTTTTACTTTGTGAAAGGTTACTTTGTGTATTTTTGTAAGTTCAATTAATTCTAACCAAAGTTCTTTATTTTTTACATCTTTTTTATCAGAGGTCTTCCAATTATTTTTTATCCAATTTTTGACCCAATTCTGTAGAAAGGCGTTAACTACATAAGCACTGTCACTGTAAAGATCAACTTCACATGGTCTTTTTAAGATTTTTAAGGCTTCTATAACTGCAGTCATTTCCATAATATTGTTTGTAGTATTTGAGTTACCTCCAGATAATTCTTTTTTTGAGTCATTATAAATTAAAATTGCACCCCATCCACCAGGACCAGGATTACCACTACATGCACCATCTGTATATATTATAACTTTATCCATAAATACTCCTTTAATAATACTATAAGGTTAAAATAGTAATTGTAAAATTTTATATTTTATGTTATTATATCAATAATGGAAAAAATAGACAAGATGGGGAGGCGATTTTTCTTTGGGCAGAGTACTGGGAATTATAGGAGAATATAATCCGTTTCATAATGGGCACTTATATCATATGATGCAGTCTATAGAACAAACAGGTGCAAATTATACAGTTTGTGTTATTACTGGTAACTTTGTACAAAGAGGTAACACATCAATTGTAGATAAATGGACAAAAGCAGAAATGGCATTAAAGGGAGGGGCAGATTTAGTTTTAGAGCTTCCAACTGTTTATAGTGTATCAAGTGCTGAAAATTTTGCAGAAGGTGGAATAAAATTATTAACTAATTTAAAAGTTGTAGACAATTTATCATTTGGAATAGAAGCAAGAGATATATCACTTTTAAATAATATAGCAAATGTACTATATCAAGAGCCAAAAGATTATATAACAATATTAAATCATGAATTAAGTAAAGGTATTTCATTCCCTAAGGCAAGAGAAAATGCAGTAATGATGTATTTGAATGATATAAAAAAATATATAAATGTTATGACAAGCTCTAATAACATATTAGCAATAGAATATCTTAAGGCTTTAAAAAGATTAAAAAGTAATATTTATCCTGTAGGAATACAAAGAGAAAAGGTATTATATAATGACGAGTTTATAGTAGATGATTTTGCTAGTGCTACAGCTATTAGAAGAATGATAGTTCGAGGGGAATATGACGAAATTAGAAAAGTAATGCCTAAATTTTCATATAACTTACTAGCAAATAGAGTAAATAATGGAAAGTATGTCATAGATTTAGCTAAATTCCAAAAAGAAATTTTATATGTATTAAGGCAAATGTCTGTAAAACAAATAGCAGAGTTACCAGATGTTTCAGAAGGATTAGAAAATGCAATAAAAAATGCGGCAGATTCTTGTAATAATGTATTAGATTTTATTAATATTGTAAAAAGTAAAAGATATACACAAACAAGAATACAAAGAATTTTAGTATATGCACTTTTAGGAATTACTAAAAAGGATATAGAGATTTCAAGAAAAATTGTGCCTTATGCTAGAGTTTTAGGAATGAATAATAGAGGAAAAAACTTAATTTCCGAGATTTCAAAAATTAATCCTGCAATGCCAATAGTTACATCTGTTAAAAGATTTATGGACGAATGTAGAAATAAAAACATAAAACATATGTTAGAAATAGATATAAGGGCAACCAATATATATACTTTAGGATATACAAAAGATTCATGGGCAAATTTAGATTATACTAATAAAATTATTACTTTGTAGTAATAATTTTTTGGTATAAAAAAGGAGTATAAAATGATTATAGGAATTACTGGAAGTTCAGGTGCTGGTAAAAGTACAGCTTGTGAGCTTATAAAAAAAGATTATAATATAGAAATTATAGATGCTGATAAAATTGCAAGAGATTTATCAGACAATAATAAAAAATATTTAGATGAAATAGTAGAAAAATTTGGGGAAGAGATTCTATTAGAGGATGGAAAATTAAATAGAAAAAAATTAGCGAATATTATATATAGCGATAGAGATAAAAGGCATTTATTAAATGGTTGCACATTTAAGTATATAAAAAGAGAAATAGAAAATAAGTTGAATAAGGAAAAAACATTTGTTATTGATGCTCCTCTTTTAATAGAATGTAATCTAGATAAATTATGTGATATAACAATAGCAGTAATAGCTACTAACAGAAGAATACAATTAGATAGAATAATAAAAAGAGATAATATATCAGAAGAAGATGCAAGTAAAAGGCTAAATGCACAAAAGCCAAATAAATTTTATACATCTAATTGTGATTACATTATATTAAATGATGATCATATAAATCAGATGGAGAAACAATTAAAAAGGATATTTGAAATTAATAATATTACAAAATAATTACGAATATTTAACATTTATATAACAATATTGATTTTGATTATAATTTGAAATATAATCTAATTAAATTTGTTATGTAATGTACACTAAGGAAAATAAACTACCTTTTATGGGGGATATATGGAAACTTTTGCAGAGTATATTTTATCCGAAAAAGATTGGATAAAAAAGATGGAAATTGTATATTATCTTCAAAAGAAAACAGGAATATTCTATGATAATTCTGTTATTCTAAAAACATTGCTTGCAAAATGGTTTATGGAAGATAAAGACTTAGGAGTAGATAAAAATTTAGTAATAACAGCATGTCTATTATGTAATTGTAAAAAAAGCAATAAACCAGGTGACTTATCAAGAGTAAAGTCATATGCAAAAGATGGGGCAGAATACCTATATAAATTAGGATTTTCTAGTAGATTTTGTAAAATATGCGAAGAGGTTAATAGATATTCTGGAAGTGAAGAACGCGAAAGAGAAAGTGATATATTAGAATTGGTTGATCAATTTGGAGGAATGATTTTAGATAGACCAGAGAGAATAGCATTTAAAGTCGATGAGGCATTGGTATTGTTAGAATATAGAAACTTAAAAGATAAAAACAATAGATTTTTACAAGAATTTAAAGAATTTATAAACAAAATGGAGGAAGTTTTAGTATGAACAAGAGAATTATCCAAGCCACTGCAGAGGCAATAGGCACTGCCGAAGATACTAAAAAAGCTATAGGTATGGCTGTAATTATGGACCAACAAAAGGCTAGAGGGCTAGAAGAATATAGTAAAAGAATGGAAGCAGATAAACAAAAGAATGATGAGGATATAATAGTGACTGCGGAAGATATAATAGGTGAGATGAACAGGGGGATAATTAATGGTCCTAAAGTAGAAAATGTAGAAAGAGATGAAAGATAAATTATATATAAACTAAAGATTGGCAATGGTTTAAATTAAAACCAATCTTTTTTATTGGAAAAAATAATAGAAAAGGAAGTTGAATATGAAAGAAATATTTGCTGATTTACATGTACATATTGGAAGAAGTGAAAATGGAAAGCCAATAAAAATAACTGCTGCAAGATCACTAAATTTTGCTAATATAGCAAAAGAATGTGCAGACAGAAAAGGAATTCAAATAGTAGGAATAATAGATTGTGCCTCACCTTATGTAATAGAAGATATTGAAAGTTTTTTGAAAACAGGAGAAGCCTATGAAATAAAAGATGGTGGAATTATATATAAAGATAAAGTTTGTATAATTCTAGGTAGTGAAGTTGAAACATCTGAAATTAATGAGGACGGAAAAACAGGAAGTGCACATAATTTATGTTATTTTCCATCATTAGAAGATATAAAAGCATTTTCTAAAGAAATGACTAAATATATTAAAAATATTACCCTAAGTACCCAAAGAGCTAGAATTTCAGCATATGAATTAATAGATGTAGTAGAAAGATATAATGGAATATTAGTTCCAGCCCATGTTTTTACACCACATAAGAGTTTTTATGGAAATTGTACTAAAAGACTAGAACGTATTTTTAAAGAAAAATTTAATAAAATTTTTGCCATAGAATTAGGTTTAAGTGCAGATACATATTTAGCAGACCAAATTTCTGAATTAGAAACAAGAACATTTATTACAGATTCAGATGCACATTCACTTCCAAAGATAGCTAGAGAATATAATAAAATGCTTTTAGAAGATATTAGTTTTAAAGAAATTGTAAAAGCATTAAAAAACGAAGATGGAAGGAAGATTTTAGCAAATTATGGATTAGATCCAAAACTTGGAAAATATCATAGAACATATTGTGAAGAATGTGATAAACCTTTAGAAGGCAAACCTCCTGTTATAAAGTGCGACACTTGTGATAGCAAAAAAGTTGTTATGGGCGTTTTAGACAGGATAGAAATTATAAAAGACAAAAAAGAGTCAATAAGTCCTAATAATAGACCACCATATATATACCAAGTACCATTAACATTTGTACCAGGCTTAGGAAATAAAACTATAGATAAATTACTTAATAATTTTGAAACAGAAATGAATATATTACATAAACTTTCTAAAGATGATATAGAAGCTGTTGTTGGAGAAAAAAATGCAAATACAATAGAACTTGCTAGAACTGGAAGAATGCATATTCAATCTGGTGGTGGCGGTGTTTATGGAAAACTAACAGCAAGTTAATGTTAATATTTTTTGTTCTAAAACTCATGTTATCGAATAGACATTATGTATAAACTACATGAGGAGGATATTGTGAGAAATACTAGAACAAAAAATAAGAGTAGAATAGTAACAATAATAAGTAACCATGTAAAAGAAAATATCAAAAATTATTTAATAGTATCAATAATATTCTTTATAGGAATAAGTCTAGCTGTTATTTTTATAAATAATATGCAATCAGAAGCAAAAGAGGAAATATCTAATTATTTAAATAATTTTATAACATCAATTAATGGAGAATACCAGATAGACAAAATGCAACTTCTTACAAACTCTATATGGAAAAATGTAATTTTTTGCATTACAATGTGGTTTGCAGGCTCAACTGTAATAGGAATTCCTATAGTTTTAGGTTTAGTTGCATATAGGGGATTTTGCATTGGTTATACAGTTTCTGCTTCAATATATACTTTTGGAGCACAAAACGGAACTTTATTCTTTTTAAGTTCAATATTTTTACAAAATATTTTAATAATACCATGTATATTAGCATTAGCAGTTAGTGGATTAAAATTATATAAATCTATTATAAAAGACAGAAGAAGAGAAAATGTGAAGATTGAAATAGTAAGACACACAATTTTTTCACTAATAATGCTTATACTTTTAATATTATCATCTTTAATTGAAACGTATATATCAGCAAGCTTATTACAAATGATAGCTAACATTATAATTAAATAAAAAATAATTAAAAATTTTAAAAAAAACTTTACAATTATGCCTTAATTTGATATAACATATAAAGCAATTTATGTAAATTCTTTATTGCTTAATTTAGATAATACAATAGTAAAGGGATAGGGGAGCGAAAATGGAAAAAAACATAAAATTATTTTTGGAATTTCTTCAAAATGATAAAAAATTATCAGATAATACTTTACAATCATACAGAAGAGATATAGAACAATATGAAAATTACATATCAACAAATAAGATAAACTATATAAAAATAAATGGAGAAGATCTACAAGAATATTTAAAATATTTACAAGAAAATGGAAAGAAAACTTCAACTATTTCTAGAAACTTAGCATCAATTAGATCATTCTATCAATTTTTAGTAAGAATTAAAAAAGTAAAACATGATCCTACAGATGGAATACAATCACCAAAAGTAGAGAAAAAAGCACCAAGTGTATTAACATCAGAAGAAGTAGAACTTCTTTTAGAACAACCAAAAGATGTTGATTTAAAAGGAACTAGAGATAAAGCAATGCTTGAATTTGCATATGCAACAGGAATGAGAGTAACTGAGATAATTTCTTTAAACTGTGAAGATGTAAATTTGAAAGAAGGTTTTGTAACATGTAGCACAGGTAGAAAACAAAGAAACATTCCTTTAGGTTCAATG
>JAGHJM010000035.1 GCA_017886645.1 Clostridia bacterium | reverse complement strand
TTTAATAATTCTTTTCTTTCTTCTTTATACCAATGTTTATAATTTGATGAATATATTTCTTTATTTGCATTCCCCAGTCTAAAAATTAAAATTGTTAATTTTTGATGTACACCAGTAAACAGACAGTCAGGTCTATCGGCAAAATTTAGTAAAAATTGTTTTTCAGATTTTTCATAAATAAATTCTCTAATTTTATTCATTCTTGGAGTTGCAACATATGATAGTGGAATAATATATCCTAAAACTGTATTTTCGTTACTCATATCTATACTATTTTTTAAAACATCTGCATAAATATTCCCAAAATTGTTTTCTAATTTACATTTATTTTCTTTTTGATACTTTCCATATTCTACATATGGAGGATTTCCAACTATAATATCAAATTTCATTTTGATTTTTTCATATTTTTGTATATAATCAATTGTAAAAAATCTCTTATTTATTATCTCTGCTAATTTACTATATGATTCTTTTCTTTGTAAATTATTTATCATCTTAAAAAATATTCTTAGTTTGCATATATCTATTGATTCATTATCTATATCATTTCCATAAATAGTTTCTGCTATTTTTAAAACAATTTCATCTGTTAATTGTTCATTTTTTAAAATTTCTAATTTTACATTTATAGAATTTATTAAAAACTCTCCTGTTCCACATGTGGGGTCAAAAATTGTATATTTATATAATATATTATTTTTTTCTTTTTTATTTAAATTTCTAAAAATTTCTATACAATCTTCATCATTGTGAGTTTGATTTATGTTTTTATTAACCTTCATAAGAAATGAATTGCATATAATATATCTTGTAACATCATCTGATGTATAATATACACCGTTATTTTTCTGTTTTTTACTCTTTTCATTTAATTTAAATAAGCTTGATTGAAAATTCTCATCCGTTATATACTTTATATCTTCATTATTAATAGATGTATCAAAATCATATTTTTTATAATTTTTATCTAATAGTATTTTTAAAGCATTATAAATCTCATTTATATATTTTTCTGACTGAGATAATTTATTAACAGTTATATTCTTTACCTTTTGTTTTACACTAGTCATAAACATTTCCTCCAATTAATTGTATATCTACTTTTTTTCCCACTTTATTTCATAGCCCAAAATATCTGCGATTTTTTTAACCTCAGAATATCTAATAGTCTCTTTAGTAAGTTTATTAGATAGATTTTGTAATGCTACTTTACTTTTTCTGTCACTTAATCTATTTGCAACTTCTCCCATTTGCCAACCACTAAAAGTAATATAACCTTTAATTTCATCTCTTATAACGTGTTTATTTTCTTTTTTCTTCATTTTTCCCCCTACATTTAGTATTTTATACTTTTATATCATATACTTTAAAAATATGCAATATTTTATACAAAATATTAGATATTAGTTTAAAGTTATATTATTTAATATAATTTTATGTTATTTTATCAATTATATTTATAAAGTTTTCCATTATATTTCCTTTTCTTTCACTTTGTTTTAATTGTAGTAGAGCCTCTTGTATAATATCGTTATTAATATTCTTTAGAATTCTATCAAAATTACCTCTTTCTTTTTTTCTTGTAATATATTTGATAGCTACTCTTATAAAATCTTTTTCATTGGATGTATATTGGTTCCATAAAATAATTTTTTCTATTTTTTTGTATTCAAAATCAATTTTTTTAAGTTCAAACTTATTTATAAATTCATTTGCAAAAATAACATCTAAACTAGATATCTCTTTAACTGTTATAATATTTTTTGATTTTTTATCTTCCCTTTCACAAATATTGTGTTTTTTGCCCTGTTCTTTACTTTCCCAATTTTTAATATACACAATATTCGCTTTTCCGACTTCTATCCATTTTTCTTCAATTAGATTTACTCTGATTAATTCTTTGTAAATAGATGTTATTGTATTCTTGGTAATATTTAATTTTTGCATTAAATATATTCTTGCATCTTCTATATATCTATATCCATTAATATCAGTTTTAACGTTAATATTTTCATCTAACATATCTTTTAAAATACAATATACAATTTTAGAATTTAGTTTTAGATTTTTGTATTTATCATCTTCAAATAAAAATTTATCTAATTTATAAAATTCATTCAACGTTCCACCTCCCAACTTATGTGACACAGTCACTTGATCAAGAAAATTAATTTTCGTTGTTACTTGTATGTACAAATGGGAATCTTGCTTAAAAATTCCCCAAATGATAATTTTCTAAAAGCAAGACTCCCATTTTTATTTTTAAGTATAATTAACATAGCTATTTATAATTCTTTCAATATCTTCAGGTGAATCACTTTCATATTTATAAACTTCTTCAATTATTAGTTTATATTTTCTTTTTATATCGCTTTTACTATCTAGCCTTTTTACTACGTATTTTTTATTATTTTTATAATCTTTCATATTTTCCTCACTTTCTTAAATTGTCATAAATCCCCTCAAAAAATTCAGGTGGATATTCTCTTTGTTCATAATTTGAATAACTCTTTTTTGAAGAATCTTTTTTCTTATTTTCTAATCTATTATTTTCTTTTTTATTCTCTTCTGTATCGTTATCTAACGT
>JAGHJM010000034.1 GCA_017886645.1 Clostridia bacterium | reverse complement strand
TGAATTTCTAGCCTTTAGAACTCCAGAACGTGACATTCCAGTGTTTAATTCAAGCATTATATTCGGTACAGTAAACCACTCTATCCAAGCACATTTATTGTTTATAGCCATTAATGCATGCCATAAAGCAATTTGTCCTGTAGATAACTGTTTAACTTGTACTAAATCATAAAACGCTTTAATTTCAGCTAAATAATTCATGTGTCTTTTTCTCCTTTCATAAAGTTGAGGGCAGTAACTTCTGTCCTACCCTCGTTGTTTATAAATAACTTTTTCCTATTAACTTTATAAATTCTTCTCTTGTATGAGTTTCTTCATATTTTCTTTGTGCATCTTGCTTTAATTTTATGTCCAAGTCTCTTCCAAATTTTCCATGTACTCCATACGTTCCTCTATGTTCTTCTGCTGTTAGCCATACTTTTAGTCCGTTTTTTTCACTTACTTTTCTATTAGCTGTTCCAAAGAAAATATGATGTTCTTCTAGGTTATATGTGCTTCCAGAGATATAGCTTTCTTTTTCATCTTGTAAAATACTTCTCATTAAAATTTTGCTTGTCCCCATTCTCGTGATGTTTGTGAGTCCATTAGCTTCGCATATAGCTTAAAGAAATCTGTACCTTTTTCAGCACTGTTCTTTAACCCTTCTGCTATATCTCTATCAAACTTTAACTTTGCTATATCCTCTTCTCCACGAACAACATCTGATAAAATTGTCGCCGGTAACCCTTCTGTTCGCCTTTGTAGCAGTCTCTTACTCAACTCTGTCCTATACAAATATTCTTTCTTTGCATAATCTGAACAATATTTCTTATATTCAGATAATGACTTTTGACCATTTTCCATTGTTTCTTCTATTTTATGCCACATAGCAGATACCTCCTAAAATGGAAGATCATCATCTGGAGCTATAATCTCTGTATCAGTGTTTGTATTGTTTTCTTTAACTTCTTGCTCTTTCATCATCTCGTCATATTCTTTTATATGTTTGTCAAATCCTGTAGTTTCTAAATTTTTTGCTTTCTTTATTTTATCTTTTATCCAATTTGGCACTCTACAGTAGTTCACCCACGTTTCTGCATTTGTCATGTCAAAAAAGTATGTATCCGCTAATCCTTCTACTTTCATTCCTTTTGGTAATGACATTATTCCTGCTATATTGTTATATTCTTTATTATTTTTCTCTTCTAAGATTATTTGTAATTGACATGCTTTATTCAGTACAGTAGTTAAGTCAAATCCTTTTAATTCTTCATTTTTGAAAGGTACCCCTCTCCAAGCTTGCAAATCTTTTCTTAATGTACTTTTTTCATGTAAACTAAAACTATACTCTTTGTTTATTGTACGTGGTTGTTTCTTTCCATCTATTTCTATGTCTTCTCCTAAAATTGTCCATATCATCATAAATTTTCTTTGTGTTTTTCCAAACTGTTCATTTTCCTGTACCCCTAAATCTATCATTGCACTAGACACTGCTGTATATACTCCATTTTGTAGTTTTGGTATTGGTGTTCCTCCGTTATCACTTGCTATCATACTCATATTAAAATTCCTCCTTATTATTTAAACTTTTCCCTCTATTGAGTTCTAATCTTCTTTTAAATTCTTCTTTAAGCTCTTTATCTTGTATATATAAATCTTCTTTTTGTTTATCCAAGATTGTTCTTGCATATACCAGTTGTTCAAATGTATAATTTTTTATTATTTCTGAATATTTATTTTCTTCCATTAGATTGCCTCCTTCCAGTAATTATATTCTTGTTGTCTTTCTTCTCTTCTTTGCTCTTCTTCTAGCTTTTCTGCTACTTCTTCTAATTCATTTTCCGCCTCAAATTTAATATCATTTATTAAATCTATATAATATTTATCGTTTATATCGTCTGCTAATATATCTAGTGTTCTTACTATGTTATCTAATTCATCATATCTATCTTGTGTATCCATTATTCTGCCTCCTGTTTTTCTTCTTCTTTGTAATTAGGGTTTTTTTCAATTATTACAGTTATAATGCTTTCTTTGTTAAATGTATTACCATTTATATCTGCAAATTGTTTCCTTGTATCATTTAAATCGTCTGCATATCCCCAGTTATAATCTCTTTGACTTTTAATTTTTGTTCCATCCTTCAAAGTTACCGTTACAATATATTCTTTTTCCATCTTTCCTCCCTCTTGCATTTCTTCTGTATTTGTGCTAAACTTAATACAGAATTGCATATATTTATGTATTTTTTATGAGTTAGCTTATTCTTTTGTATTGTGAAGCTAGCTCTTTTATTCTGTTTAATTTATCTTCTTTTGTCATAAAATCATTGATTGTAACTTTTATTTTTTCTACTATTTCATCTTTCGTTTCTATTTCTTTATTTGCCGTAGATAAATCTTCCTGTAAATCATCGTTTGTATGCCTTAGATCGTTATTCTCACTTTTTAGCTGTGATATTTCATCGTTTTTCTCACTTATCGGTTTTATTTGAAAATACCACGATGTAGTTAGACCAACGAAAATTCCTGCTATACAACCTAATACTGCCTCCATAGTTTTCCTCCTTTCTAAAATATGTATAGTAAAAACATTGCTAAGAATGCTCCACTTACGCCTAACATCATTAATGTGTTTACTACTGCTTGTCCTATTTTGCAGTATATCTTTTGTTTTCTTGTCATATTTATCAACTCCTTCCTAACTAAATTTTCTAAAGTTATAAACATTATTTTCTGATTTTCTTTGTTGTAATTCTTTTGCTTTTTCTAGCTTTTGTTTGTAATACTCTTCATAAGAATCTTTAAAAACATATATTGTATTTCCTCGTTTTTCATATAATAATGTTTTTGCTAATGCATATGCTGCATCTTTTCCGCATCCTTCCATTTTCTTTATGTCTTGTATTGTGTAATATCTTGTTTCCATCTTTCTCATCTCCTCTCTTCTATGGTTGTGCTGTGCTTATTTTGTT
>JAGHJM010000033.1 GCA_017886645.1 Clostridia bacterium | reverse complement strand
CTATAATATTTTGCCAATCCTCACTTATATTAAATTCAAATTCTTGTTTATATTTTATTTTTATTACAATATTTTTTATTTGAAATCTATTTTCTAAATAGATTTCAAATTTTTCTAAATCAATTAACTTTATTTGATTTTCTGCTTCTAATATAATCTCTAGTTTATTACTTTTTTTATAAATGCTTATTGAAAGAATAGTTGCATTGTATAATGTAAAACTTTCTGAGCTAAAATCTTTAAAAATATCTCTTACTGTTTTTTGTTCTTCTTTTTTTTCTGTCTCTAATGTTTTTCTTACCTTTTCTTTTATCATAGTGTTCCCTTGTTCCATATGTTAACCATTTCCTTTCAATTACTAAAAGATTCTTAAAATGTCATTATATGTTACCAGAACAAATAATGTCATTAAAGCCATAAAACCAATCATTTGTATTGTAAGTTCTGTTTTTTCTTTTAATGGCTTTCTTCTAATTGCTTCTATTAATAAAATTACTATTTTACCTCCATCCAATGGTGGAAATGGTAATAAATTAGTATATCCCAATGAAATTGAAATTAACGCTAAAATGTATACAAAATCTACTAAACCATTGGTCTCTGCGACTACTTCTGATATTCCAACTGGTCCCATTAATTGATTTACAGAAACGCCTCCTGAAAATAGCAATTTTATATTATCTACAATTGAAAACACAAAATCTCCCGTACTCCAAAATGCATAATACACATTATTTACAAAATTGTTTTCTGCCATCTTTAAATTAACCCCTAGTAAATAATCCGACTCTATTTCAGGAGTAAGGTATATATCTATATTTTCATTATTTCTATTGACTGTAAATTTTATATCTTGTTCTATGCTTTTATTTATTTCTTCTACTAATTGTGTTGTATTATTTTCTACATTTACGTCATTAACTGCAACTATTAGGTCTTTTACCTGTAAGCCTTGCTTTTCTGCTGGACTATTTGGATATATAGCAGCTATTTCAGTAGAAGTTCCTGTTGCACTTACTGCAATTCCTGTATAATTGTATTGTTCTTCTGTAGGTTTAATATTAAAAGTTATTTCTTCGCCGTTTCTATTTACAACAACCTTTATTTCATTTCCATCTGAATTGTTCAATATATCATCTAAATCACTTTTATTCTTTATTTTTTTATTATTTATACTTATTATTTCGTCTCCAGCTTGTAGTCCCGCCAATTCCGCACTATATTCTGGAATAGTTGAGTCTATAATATTTGAAACATTATTTCCTACACATGCCATTAATACAAAATATACTATAAGTGCAAAAATAATATTAACAAGCCCACCAGCTGCTACAACTGCAATTCTTTTTGGGACACTAGCTTTACTAAATGATCCTTCACTGTCAGAACGCTGTTCTTCTCCTTCCATGTTACAAAATCCGCCTAAAGGAATTAGTCTTAGTTGAAATAATGTTTCTTTACCTTGTTTTTTTAATAATACTGGTCCAAATCCTATTGCAAATTCATTTACTTTTATTTTACATAGCTTTGCAATTAAGAAATGACCTCCTTCGTGAATAAAAATAAGAAAACCTAGTATAAAAACTATTTTTAATATTGTAATTAATATATCTAACAATATAGCCTCCTATGTAACAAATATTATATTTATAAAAATAGACTAAATAGAAAATATGCAAATGGTGCAATAAATATTAAACTATCTATTCTATCTAACATTCCTCCATGTCCAGGAATTAAGTGACTAAAATCTTTTATTCCTACATATCTTTTTATACTTGAAGCTGCTAAATCTCCTATTTGTCCTATTATACTTAATATTATGGCCATAAATGTAATAGCTATATAATTAATATTTAAGTTAAAAACATTATTACATATAATTGTATAAATTAATATTAATACAGCAGATCCTATAGTTCCTCCTATGCAACCTTCTATTGTTTTATTTGGACTAATTTTGGAGAATTTATGTGTTCCAAAATATTTACCTACAAAATATGCAAATACGTCAGTTCCCCATCCAGCAAAAATTACATACCATAATAATATTTTACCATTTTCTAAATTTTCTCGTATGATTGGAATAAACATTAAAAATAAAGCCACATAGCATATACCAAAAAATGTAATTGATATATCTATAATATTAATCTTGGTGTTTGATATTATAACTATCAAAAATAAAATTAATACAGATAATGCTATTAAAGCTCCAATTAACTTTAATATTATTGTATTAGGTATAAGATGTATAAATGCAATAAATATTGCAGCAATATATCCTACTATTTTTACAGGTTTTGCTTTTCCATTAAAAGCATTATAAAATTCATGTAGACTTAATATTGCAATTATACTTACTAATATATCAACTAAATATTTATTTCCAAATATAAGTACTATTGCAACAAGGGGAAATAGAATTAAGCCTGATGCAACCCTTTTTATATTTATCTTTTTCTTTATTGCCTCCATTTATTATAGTTCCTTTCTATATTTTTTATTTCGCACCAAATTTTCTATTTCTTTTTTCATATTCTAATATTGCTTCATCTAGATCCTCTTCTGTAAAATCTGGCCAATATTTGTCTGTAAATACAAATTCAGAATATGTAAGTTGCCATGGAAGAAAATTGCTTGTTCTTAATTCTCCACCTGGTCTTATTAGTAAATCTGGGTCTGGCATTCCTGCTGTATATATATTATTTGATATTAGGTCTTCATCTATATCATTTATATCAATTTCGCCATCTTTTACTTTTTTAGCTATTTTTTTAGTTGCTTCTACTAGTTCATTTCTTCCTCCATAGTTAAAAGCAATATTAAGAACCAATCCCTTTTCATTTTTAGTTTTATCCATTAATTCATTTATTAATTTTTGTATTCCTGTATCTAACCTAGTTATATCTCCTAGTACATTTATTCTTATTCCTTCTAGTTGTTCGTTATTTAATAAGTCATTTAAATACCATTGTAGCAAAAACATTAATGCTCCAACTTCTTCTTTTGTTCTTTTCCAATTTTCTGTTGAAAAAGCATATACAGTTAAATATTTTATTCCTATTTTATTGGCATATCTTGCTATTCTTTTTAAGTTCTCTCCGCCTTCTTTATGTCCTGCTTTTACTTCTAATCCTTTTGATTTGGCCCATCTTCTATTTCCATCCATTATAACAGCAATATGTTTTGGTAAATTTTCTTTATCTATTTCCATTATATTATCCTTTATTTTTTATTTAAGTTTTCTAGTAAACTTATAAACCCTTATATAGACATTACTTCTTTTTCTTTGCCTTCTAATATTTTATCTATTTCATCTACTTTATTATCTGTTAATTTTTGAATATTGTTTTCAGCTAATTTTAATTCGTCTTCTGTTATCTCTGAATTTTTTTCTGCATCTCTTGCAGTATCCATTGCATCTCTTCTAATAGCTCTTACTGCTACTTTTGCTTCTTCTGCCATTTTTCTAATATCTTTTACTATTTCTTTTCTTCTCTCTTCATTTAATTCAGGGAAGGCTAGTCTTATTACTTTTCCATCATTATTTGGGTTAATTCCTATATCTGCTTTTAATATTTCTTTTTCTATTTCTTTCAACAAGTTAATATCCCATGGTTGTATTACTATTAATCTAGCTTCTGGTACTGATATTCCAGCAACCTGATTTATTGGAGTTGGAACTCCGTAATAGTCTACCATAATTTTGTTTAATATTGCTGGATTTGCCCTTCCAGCTCTTATTTCTGCTAAATTTTCTTTAAAAACACTTATTGTTTTATCCATTTTTTCTTCAAAATTTTTAATATCCATTATAATTTCCTCCATTTTTATATAAAATTATTTAATAATTGTTCCTACTTTTTCGCCTTTAACTGCCTTTATAATATTTTGTGGATCTGCTATTGCAAATACAATTAAAGGAATATTATTGTCTTTACATAGTGATGTAGCTGTTGAATCCATAACTTTTAAATCCTTATTTAATATATCCATATATGATATTTCGTCAAATTTTACCGCATTTGGATTCGTTTTTGGATCATCTGAGTAAACTGCATCTGCAGTTTTTCCTACTAATATTACATCAGCATCAATTTCTGCTGCCCTTAATGCTGCCGCTGTATCTGTAGTAAAGTATGGATTTCCTGTTCCACATCCAAAAATTACTACTCTACCTTTTTCTAAATGTTTTATTGCTTTTCTTTTTATGTATGGTTCTGCAATTTCTCTCATTTCTATGGCTGTTTGTAGTCTTGTATATATTCCTTTTGATTCTAATGTGTTTTGAAGCGCTAAACCATTCATCGCTGTTGCAAGCATTCCCATATAATCTGATGTTGTTCTTTCCATATGAGTTCCATATTTACCTCTCCAAAAATTTCCTCCACCTACTACTATTCCAACTTGAACTCCTAGTTGTACTAGTTCTTTTATTTGATTGCAGATATTGTCTACAACCTCTAAATTTAGTCCTGTTTTTTCTTCTCCTGCTAATGCTTCTCCACTTAATTTTAATAATACTCGTTTGTATTTTAGATTAGCCAAATTTAACACTCTCCTTAAATTATATTTTCTCACATATTCTATCATATATTTATAACATTTTGTATGCTTTTTTTGTAAATTTATTAATTTTTTATTGACTCATATTTTTTATTAATATGCAAATAATAATTTTACATACTTATGAAAGGTTTTTTATTATGAATCAAATATTAAACAACAATTATCCAAATAATAATAAAACTAATAAAAAATTAGTAAAAAAATATAAAATTCAATTATATATATCCATTTTTGTTCTTATATTTGCACTTTCCTTACTAATTTTTAATTGGATTTCTTACAACAAAAAAGAAAATATTGCAAAAGAATTACTTAATTCTATTAATATCACAAGACTCTATTCTAATAAGGCTGTTTCTAACAGTATAGATAATTCTAATGCAATAACCAATGAAGAAGACCCTTTTGTTATTGGTATTATACAAATTGAAAAAATAAGCTTAAATTATCCAATTTTATCTACTACTAGTAAGGATTTATTAATGATTTCACTTTGTAGATGCGCTGGTCCTATGCCTAATGAAACTGGTAACTTATGTATTGCAGGCCATAATTTAGTAGATTATAAATTTTTTAGTAGATTAAATGAGTTAAGTATAGATGACACAATTAGAATTTATAGTTTGGATGGAAATTTAATAGAATATAAAATTGTAGAAATGTACGAAGTAGTCCCTACTGATTTGTCTTGTTTAGACCAAAATGTAGGAGATAACAAAATTGTTACTTTAGTAACCTGTAATAATGTAAATGGAAAAAGATTGATTGTTGTTGCAGAAGAAATAAAATAATAAAGAAATAGAAGAATTTACTCTTCTATTTCTTTAATTATCTATATTAATTATTTCTCATTATATTTTCTAATTTTTACATAAGCAAATATTGCAGAAGCTACGCATAATACTATAAAGAACATAATTGTTATATCTTCAGTTAATCCTGTTTGAGGAAGTGATTCTGTATTATTTGTGCTATTGTTAACTGTTATGTTGTTTGTGGTATTGTTTGTACTTGTATTTGTAGATATGTTTGTTGCTGCTTCGTTGTTTGATGATAATACTGGTAATTCTGTGTTTTGAGTAGTATTATTAATTGTTTGTGAATTTGAAAGTGCATTCATTATATCTATTGTTGTATCTGTAGCACTTACTATAGTTTGTAAAGCAAATATTGCTACTGCCAATATTAACATAACTAACATAATTTTTTTCATTTTCATCATAATATCTTCTCCTTTTTCTTTCGATATATTCTTATATATTATTATTAATTTATTTCTTTTTTTTTATACTAAACAAATTAATAATGTACTTCTACTCTTAATATTGTATAATTATTTTATAGCTTAGTCAAGTATTTTTTTACATTTTTTCATTTTTTTCTTGTATTATTTACACATTAAATCTAAATAATACTATATCTCCGTCTTGCATTATATAATCTTTTCCTTCCATACGTACTAAACCTTTTTCTTTAGCAACATTCATTGAGCCACAATTTATTAAATCATTATATGATACAATTTCTGCTTTAATAAATCCTCTTTCAATATCTGTATGAATTTTTCCCGCTGCTTGTGGTGCTTTAGTGCCTTTTTTTATTGTCCATGCTCTAACTTCTGGTTCTCCAGCAGTTAAAAATGACATTAATCCTAATAAATCATAACTTTTTTTAATTACTTTGCTTAGTCCTGATTCATCTAATCCTAATGCATTTAGCATTTCTTTTTCATCTTCGTCATTTAAACTAGATAATTCTTCTTCTATTTTCACACATAAAGGTATTACTTCCGCATTTTCTTGTTTTGCATATTCTACAACTTTTTTTACATTTTCATCTTCATTAACATTTCCTAATTGCTCCTCTGACACATTTGCTATATATAATATTGGCTTCATTGTTAATAAAAATGCGTCTTTTACTATTTCTTTTTCTTCATCACTTAGTTCTACAGTTCTTGCAGGTTTCCCATTATCTAATGCAGTTTTTATTTTTTCAAAAACATTTAATTCTTCTTGATATTTTTTGTCTGCTTTTATTTTTTTCTTTACAGTATCTATTCTCTTGTTTACTGTTTCCATATCTGCAAATATTAGTTCTAAGTTAATTGTT
Source organism: Clostridia bacterium (assembly GCA_017886645.1). Classification (GTDB taxonomy): domain Bacteria; phylum Bacillota; class Clostridia; order TANB77; family CAG-508; genus CAG-273. The sequence goes on along the minus strand of JAGHJM010000033.1, from coordinate 7,515 downwards.
TCTATGTCTCTAATTGGATTAATGCTTCCATCAACATGTACAATGTTACTATCCTCAAAACATCTTACCACTTCTACTATGCTATCTACTTCTCTTATATGCGATAAAAATTTATTACCTAAACCCTCACCTTTGCTTGCACCTTTAACTAAACCTGCTATATCTACAAATTCAATAACTGCATGAGTTACTTTTTGTGGATTATACATCTGTGCTAGTTTATCTAGTCTTTCATCTGGTACAGGAACTATGCCGACATTAGGCTCTATTGTACAAAATGGGTAATTAGCACATTCTGCACCTGCTTTTGTAATAGCATTAAAAAGTGTACTTTTCCCCACGTTTGGAAGTCCTACAATTCCCATTTTCATATTGTCTACCTCTTTCCTTTTTTACAATTTGTATTTGAATTTATTAAGAATTATTATCTTTTTCAACATTTTCTATTGTATTATTAATTATCTCATTATTACTTACTGTATTGTTTTCAGTTTCTATTATATTATTAAATATATCTTCTATTTCATTGTTTATCGTATTATTTTCTATAGTATTATTTTCAATGGTATTATTTTGTGTTTGGCTATTATCTACTACGTTGTTTACTGTTTCATTATTTACAACATTATCTTTATCATCTATTACTTCTTCATTTTTTGTATCATTTTTCTCTTCTTCTTTTTCTGGGTTATAGTTCCTCCACGGATTATCTGGATCTGGGTCTGTTGGATCCCAATTTCTTAAGTATTCTGGTGCATTTGATATTTTTTGTGCTGAAGGTTTTCCAAAAGGTCCCGGATTGGAACTACTATAAAACTCTACCTTTGTCCATAAAGATACATTATCATATATCCATTTAGCATCTCTTGTAGTAAGTCTAATACACCCCATTGAAGCTTTTGTTCCTAATTTATCATACTCCCAATATTTTAAACTATCATGTGCTACATCATTTCCATCTTTTCTTAAATACGGAACTGAATGAAATAAAATATCACTTACAATTGGAGTTACATATTGCCCATATACGTTACCATATAATGTCCATACTCTTCTTTTATTTCCACCACTTGATGCCATTGTGTACGTTCCTGATGAAGGTGTGCCACTTCCTGTTGAACATACAAATGCAGTTACAGGTACAGTATAATTTTCATCTTCATCATATGTATATACATTAATTACTTGTGCTTGAACATTTACTCTTATAAAATATTTGCTTTTTGTATTTACTTCTTTTCCTTCTTTTTTTGCCTGTTCTTCAGCTTCTTTTATTTCTTTTTCGTTTATTTCTTTTAACTCTTCTTCACTTTTTAGCTCTTCATTTTGAAGATTTTCTATGTTCTGTATATTATCTTCACGGTTAGTATCTATTTCTGCCATTGTACTTTCTGTAGAGTTTTTATTAAATATTATAGCTAATGTTGTAATAATACTTACAACTACTGCTATACAGATAAATACTGATACCAAAAGTAATATTCTATTTTTAGTTAATTGCCTTTTTATTATTTTTATCATTTGTTTTCCTTTCACTAAAAACTGAAGTATTTAAATATAATATTAAAATTCTATAAATACTATTTTTTCCTTAAAATATCAAGTGATTGTTCACTTGATATTTAGATTATATCACAATAAAAATATTTTTCAATATTTTATATTAATTAAAACCAAAAGCCAAGCAGTAGCTTGACTTTTAATCTTAATTTTAGTAATTTTGTTTTTTAGGAATTACACCTCTAACTCCACCTCTAGGATTCTCAACATCCCCATTATATCTTGGAATTAAATGAACATGTACATGCATTACACTTTGTCCTGCAGCTTCTCCACAATTCATGCCTATGTTATATCCATCTGGATTGTATTTTTCATCAATCATTGTTTTTGCTTTTTGAACTAAATCGAATATTGCTTCCTTCTCTTCTATTGTAGTTCCAAAAAAATCTTTAACATGTCTTTTAGTCATAAAAATAATATGCCCTTTGCTTACAGGAAATTCGTCAAATCTTGCAAATGCATACTCATTTTCCAATATTATTTTTTCCTTTTCATTCTTCCACTTGCAAAACAAACAATCTTCCATAACACTTTCTCCTTCCTGTTATTAATTAATATATTTATATAATAAATTGTTCTCTAAATTCATTGCAAATCTCAAATTATAGATTTTATAATATCATATAATATTTCATTTTTCAATATTATGCCAAATAGAAATAAATCAACCTTTAACAGTTGATTTATCAATGTTCTTCGTAAAAACATATCAGTTTAATTTATGGAGCTTCCAGCCAGAATCGAACTGGCGACCCCAGCCTTACCATGGCTGTGCTCTACCTACTGAGCTATAGAAGCATATATAAAGATATTTAAGGAATAGTAAATTACCTTAAATATCTAGTTATCATTTTCTTGTAAGTCCTTCGTTGCTTTTTTTCTAATTCTTTGTATTGCATTATCTATTGACTTTACTGGAGTATCTAATTTTTCTGCTATTTGAACATAGCTTTCTCCTTGTATATATCTATTTAAAACTTGTTTTTCAAATTTGCTAAGCGATTTATCTATTGTATCTTCTACACTTTTATAATATTCTTTTTTGGTTAATGTATCTAATGGATCTTCTATTGTATCATTATTAAATACTTCCATTATTGTTGTGTCATTTTCATCATCTTCACTATCATAAGCACTCATATTTAAAGATAAATATGAATTAAGTGGCATATGTTTTTGTCTGTTTGATGTCTTTATTGCAGTAATTATTTGTCTATCCACACATAAATTTGCAAATGTTTTAAAACTATTATTTTGTTCAGGGCTATAGCATTTTATTGCTTTAAAAAGTCCAATCATCCCTTCTTGTATTAGGTCGTCCTTTTCTGCTCCTGCAATATAATATTTGCTAACTTTAATATTAACTAAGTTTTTATATCTATTTATTAAGTAATTTGCTGCGGATTTATCACCAGATTTTATAATATCAATTAATTCCTCATCTGTCTTTTCTTCATAATTACAATCTGATGAATAAAGAAACTTTGTATTGTCCATATAATACTGCTACCTCCTGAAGTTTTACTCTTTAATTATAAAAAATGTTTAATTTAATGTCAATACTAATTTGCTCAATTTTTCAAGTTTTAACAAGTATATAGCATTTTAAATTATTGAAATTTTATAATTATTGTGATATATAATCTTATGTAATTTTACAAGGAGGATTTTATGGCTTTTGACGGTTTAATAATTAATGGTGTTGTTAAAGAATTAGAAAATACTATTTTAAATAGTCGTATAGAAAAAATATATCAGCCTACTTCAGACGAAATACTTTTCAAATTATACGGAAATAGCAATAAATATAATTTGCAAGTAGTCATTTCTTCTGATAATTATAGACTAAATTTAACTAAATATACAAAAAGTAATCCATCTATAGCACCTAATTTTTGTATGGTACTAAGGAAATACTTAGCAAGTGCTAGAATAAGAAAAATTTATACTACTAGATTGGAAAGAATTGTTTTTATTGACTTAGATTCTATGTCTGCGGAGGGAAACCTAGAAAAATATACTCTTATTATAGAACTAATGGGAAAACATAGTAATGTTATTCTAGTTAATTCAAATAATGTGATAATTAATTCTTTAAAACATTTTAAAAAGGATGAACATTATTATAGGAATATTCTTCCTGGCTACACTTATGAATCAATTAGTTCAGATAAGTATGATATTACTTTAAAAAATGATTTTGACTATTTTTATAATAATTTAAATTTGAATGATGAAGCTACACTTGATAAATTTATTACTAATAACATCGCTGGAATTAGTAATACTTTTGCTAATTATTCTATTGAAAAACTTAATATTTCTAAAGATATTAGTAAAGAAAATATTAAGGTTCTATATTATTATATTTTAGATTTATCTGAAAACATCAAAAATGCTATATGCATTGATACTGGAAATGATTATACAATTGAACAATCTAGTTCGAAATCAAATTTACAAATAAATAATTTTATTGATGAATTTTATAATTTAAAAGAATCTAATGAAAACTTTATAAGTTATCGTAATAATTTGCTTAAATTAATTTTTTCCAAGTTAAAAAAACTTGAAAGTAAATTGTTTAATATTAATAAAAAGCTTATTGAATGCAATAATATAGAAACTTATAAATTATATGGAGAGTTAATTGTTAATAATTTATACAAAATAGATAAAACACATTTAGATAACATTACATTAAATAATTATTATACTAACGAAGAAATAACTATTTCATTGGATAAAAGTCTTACTCCATATGACAATGCACAAAAATATTTTAAAAAATATAACAAATTAAAAAATGCAATGTCTATTGTAAAAGACCAAGAAGATGAATTGCAACAGCAAATAACTTATTTAGAAAGTATTGTATATGAACTTGAAAACGCTTCTACTTCCAATGATATTGATGATATTTATGATGAAATTTCTAATAATGTACTAATTAAAAACATTAATATAAAAAAAGGAAAAAATGTAAATGTAAAACAAAAAAGAATGGACTCTAGAGTCCATAAGTTTACTAAGGATCAATTTATTCGTTTTAAAGTTGATGAATTTGATGTTTTTGTTGGAAAAAATAATGTTCAGAATGATTATCTAACATTAAAATTTGCAAGTGACAATGATCTATGGTTTCATACCAAAGATATACATGGTAGCCATGTAATACTAAGAATACAAGATAAACAGCCTTCTCAAGAAATAATTAACAAAGTTGCTTCTATTGCTGCCAAATATAGCAAAGCAAAACTTTCTTCAAATGTACCTGTTGACTACACATATGTAAAATATGTAAAAAAACCAAATAAAGTAAAACCTGGAATGGTTATATATACCCATGAACAAACCGTAAATGTACAACCAGAAAAGTAAATTTCGGAAAATATTTTAATTTCTTTGCTGAATAATATAAATATAATGGTCGATCCCCAATCTGGGACCGACCACATTTTCAGTTGTAGAAGGCCACAATCTCAAAGGCCTCCTTGGGGTAGCCAGTTTTTGCAGCCATGCTGGTCGCGATTCTCTGGCGGTCTTCCTTCTGGATAGTCCCGCTCAGATAGAGGTACCAGCCTTTCAGGCTGGGGCGAACCTCTTCAATCGTGTTTCCGAGGCAGTGCTGTTCGCGCAGCACCTGTGCCAGTATTTTGCTGATGCCGTCTTTGTCGTTTTTGGAGGCGTCATATCCCGCCTTTTCAGCGGACCGCTCCATCGCCTCGATCGTGTTCTCAGACATTGCAAAAGTCATCATTTTCGCTCCTCCTACAAATTTTATATAAGCCGATTTCTCGGACTTCTCTTATTATAACATTTTTTTACATAAAAGTCAAAAAACTATAAACATAATCATGTTTATAGTTAAAATATTGTAATTGACTTTATATTTAATTTAACATATTTATATTTTCTACTAATAAGCTTCTCTATATAAATTAATGAAATCTTCCTTTGTCACTTCTCTTGGGTTTCCTGGTTTGCATGGATCTTCCATAGCTTTATCTGCAAGCATTGGAAAATCTTCTTCTTTTGCTCCAGTATCCTTTACTGTTTGAGTAATACCAACTCTTTCTGATAAATCTTTTATTTTATCACATAGAGTTTTTATTACCTCTTCTTTTGTGAAGTCTTTTGCATTTATATCAAATCCTTCAATTAAGATTTTTCTAAATTCTTCATAGCTTACTTCTCCATTAAATTTCATAACTGTTGGAAGAAGAATTGCATTAGCTAAACCATGTGGCGTATCATAAACAGCACCTAGTTGGTGAGCCATAGAATGAACTATGCCTAGTCCTACATTAGAGAATCCCATTCCTGCAATATATTGTCCTAATCCTACTTGATTTATAGCATCTTGATTTTTCTCATTAACAGCTTTATCCAAATTATGATAAATTAATTGAATTGCTTTCATAGAAAACATTTGTGACATAGTGTTTCTACTTTTTGTTATATATCCTTCTATAGCATGTGTTAAAGCATCCATTCCTGTTGATGCAGCTATTGATTTTGGCATAGAAGCCATTAATTCTGTATCAACAATAGCAATTATTGGAATATCATGTTCATCAACACAAACCATTTTTATTTCTCTTTCTGGGTCTGTTATAACATAATTAATTGTAACTTCTGCTGCAGTTCCTGCTGTTGTTGGAAGTGCTATAATAGGTAAACCTTTATTTTTGGTATTAGATGCTCCATTTAGCGAAACTATATCTGCTCTATCTGGGTTGGTCATAACAATAGAAATTCCCTTTGCTGTATCTATGCTTGAACCTCCTCCTACTGCAACTATTAAATCAGCACCAATTTCTTTGCACATTGCAATACCTTTGTTTACATTGTCTATTGGTGGATTTGGAAGTACCTCATGGAATACTCCATATTCAATATTATTTTCATCAAGTAAATCTGTTACTTTTTTTGAAACTCCAACTTCATATAATGATTTATCTGTAACAACTAAAACTTTTTTAAATCCTCTCTTTTTTATCTCTTCTGGAAGGACACTTCTTGCTCCTTCTCCAAAATAAGATGTCTCATTTAAAACAAATTTTGTAATGTCCATTATAAATTCCTCCTAATTTTTTTATTAATTTATTTGATATCAAATTTATCAAGAGCAACTATATATATTTTTCATAGTAAGTTTGTGTAGGAACCGGCAAACTATAAGCTGTTATAAACTTAGGCAATATTTGTGAGAAGTTTATTACAGCTTATTTTGCAGTTGGGACGAATAAGGAAAAATATGTGTGTAGTTGCTATATAAAATTAGTCCCTTATAATTTATATTATAAAATATTTTTCAAAACAATTGTCTTTGTTCTAGACATTTCTTGTAATGTAGATAATACACCTTCATTTCCTATACCACTGTGTTTCCATCCTCCAAATGGCATTTCAAATGAACGATAGAAGCTTGCTCCATTTACAACTGCTCCTCCACATTCTAATTTATTTGCTAATCTTAATGCTCTTCCAAAGTCTTTAGAAAATACACATCCGCATAATCCATATGAAGATTGATTTGCAATCTCTAAAGCTTCTTCTTCAGTATCAAATCCAATTACAGGAATTACTGGTCCAAATATTTCCATATCTTTTGCAACTTCCATATCTTTAGTTACATTGTCTAATATTGTTGGTGTGTAGTAAGAATCTTCTCTTTTTCCTCCGCATACTAATGTAGCACCTTCAGAAATTGTTTTATTTACTTGATCTTCTATTCTTTTAGCAGCATTTATATTAATCATAGGCCCCATATCTGTTTCCATAGATGAAGGATCTCCTACTTTTAATTTACTTATAACTTCTTTCATTCTTTCAATAAATTCTGCTTTTCTAGAATTGTGTATTATAAATCTCTTACTTGCACAGCAAACTTGTCCTCCATTATATAGTCTGCCCCAAATTGTTTCTTTTACTGCCAAGTCCATATCT
>JAGHJM010000032.1 GCA_017886645.1 Clostridia bacterium | reverse complement strand
GTATTATTTCACAACTATTACTATAGTCATCTTTATAAAAACATCTTTCACTTATCCACTCTGCCATCAAATCTATCATTTGCTCTTTAAACTTATCGTTATTTGCTAAAATCATACATCTGTTATTTTCTGCGTTTAATTCTGCTTGTAGTTTTACATCTTCTTTTAACTGCTCATTTATTATCTTATCTTTCTCATTTAATTTATTTATTTTATTTTTATACATTATTCTTAATATATCTATTGGAATTTCTTCTAAATTATTTATATTTTCATAATATTTAATTGTATCTTTAGCTTGATTTGTTACTTTTTTATCATATTTACCCATTATTTTATTCTCCTTTTAAAATATTTTATTATTTCTTCTATTTTTTGAAAATGTTGTTTTTCTACATTTCTATTGTTTTCATAAAACATTTCTTTCGCCATTTCTTCTATTATCTTATCTTTCTTTTTATTTTCTTCTTGCTGTTCTTGTAGCATAGATAAGACTGTTTCTTGTATCTCTATTAATTCATCTGCTTTGTTTATTTTATCTTTATTTTCTTTTTCATAATCTATCCAATGTTTCATTGTGCTTATTGCTTCTTCTTGTTCTTTTGTCATATACTCACTCCTTCTTGTCATCTTTTCTAATTTCTTTTAATACTCTTTTGTATGTTTCTATTACTCATTTTTCGTTTAAGTAATGATTTGAATTCTCGTTTATATTATCATTAATGATTTTCGTTAAATCCAATGCTATTTCTTCATCTGTCATTGCTCCATCTCCTTACTTACAAGCTTTTCATATAAATCAAATATCTTTTTCTCTAATGGATTGTCCAAAGTAAAAGTTTTATCTTCAATTATTTTTACTAAATCTTTTCTTATATCTTGATAAAATTCATGTTGCTTTTTATAAAATTCTAATTCTTTATAATGTTCTAATGTTATTGTTACACTTTCATTCATTGCTTGTTCTCCTTTAATTCCTTTTTTAGTTGTTTAATATGTTCTCTACAATAATCTCTCTGATTTAATTTATTAGTACATTTTTCACATAAGTATTTATCACAAGTAGATTTTTTTATTTGTCCTTTTCCATGTAAGTCAAAAGTTTTTCCAGTTATATAATCACATAAGTATTTTGCTTTTCTTTTTCCACATTGCATACAAATTCCTAATTCTAATTGCATAGCTATACTTTTTATAGGAATATCTAATTCTTCATTTTTACTCACTCTTCTAGCCTCCTTCCACACATTGGGCAGTATTCGATAATAACATCTCTGCTTAATGGAATATTTAATACTCTACCAATTACTCTTAAATGTTTTCCATATATTTCAAGAAAAATATTGTCGCCTGCTCTTTCCTCAATATATTTTCCTTTTTCGCAATATCTACACATTTCTATTTTTCTCCTTCTTTTAATAGTTTTAATAAATGTTTCATATCTTTATCTTCTCTGCCTACTTTAAAAATTATTTCTGCTTTGTTCTTTTTTAATAATTCTGCTAATACTCCTAATGCTAAATAATCATTCATATATTTTGCTTCTATTCCTAACTCATGTTCTAAATCTGCTATACAAACAATTCCTTCTAAATTACTTGTATTTTTTAAAGTTTGTTCTATTTTATTCTCTATTTTTACATTTGCTTCTGATTTTTCTCTCTCTGAGCATGACTTACAAGTTACAAATTCATTATCCTTTAATGGATTTCCACATCTATCGCAATGTGTTAATCCTATATATGCTAACCCCATATTACTCCTCCTCAATTTTATTTAATTCTTCTAAAACTCTTTTATATAGTCTAATAACACCAATTTCTGTATAAAAATATCCATCTTCTCGAGCATTTATAATCATTTCTGTTAATTTTAATGCTTTTTCATCTTTGTCCATGTTATTTATCCTCCAATAATTCTTTTCTTTTATTTTCAATATATTCTATATCTTCATCAGGTCCATTAAGTCTTTCAAAATAATCATATATGTCATCTAATATTTCTTTTACTTTTTGTTTTGGTATGCTATCTAAACTATCTATATATAGCTGTTTTATATCTATAAATTTGCCATCTTTGATTTCTATTAGATATTTATTTTTATCTATTCTTACTAAATCATTCTTTGTACAAAAATGTATAAGTTCATAACCATAGTCGTATTCTACTCTTACTTCTTTTAACTTTTTATTTTCTGCTTCTAGCTCTTGTATTCTCTTTTTATCTTGAACTCTTTCTGCTAAGATGTATTCTAATTCTTTGTAATGGAATGGTGTGTCTCCATCGTAAATTTCACTTTCATACCCAAGATTTTTATTAAAATCTTCACAACGTTTTATTATTTCTTTTATTTTGTTTACATCATCTTCTATATTTACGACATTTTTGTCGCTCATTTTATTACTCATGCTAAATTGCATAATTGCTGCTTTTGCCTCACTAAAATCAATTCCGACATTTGTTGCAATTTCATTAGCAGTTCTATTTATTTCGTCTTCATATAATCTGTCATCTAGTCCTTTATCTCTTCTTGTTGCTTTTAGTTCTTCATTATCTAAATCAAATGCCATATTTTATTTCTCCTTTACACCATCATTAGAAATATTGGACTATATTGTCCATGTCTTTTTTTCACATATTCTGCTATGTCTTTTGCTCCATTCCTTGCTATACCTTGTGACATTAGCAATTTTATAAACCTTTTTTTAGTTAATTTCTCTGGTTTTATTTTAAATTCAAAACTAAAGTTTTTTATTTCAACTATTCTGTTAAAATCTTCTTTTTCTAATGAGTCTTGCTCTATTTTGATTTCATCTATTGTTCCGCAAATTTCGTTTTCATTTCCGTTTTTGTCTATCATTACTAATTTTGTTGGTGTCTTTAAAATTTCATCTCCCATCTTCCTGTTCCTCGCTTTCTACTATATTTATCTCTTGTCTATCCTCTATTGCACTATTTGTACATGCATATCCTGCTATAAATCCTATTAGAAATACACATATTAATACTATTGTTATTTCTATATTCTTTTCTTGTTTAAATGTTTCTTTACTGTAATACTTTGTATTATCTTTCATCTTTTACCTCCAAATTTTCTGTCAAGAATTTGTAAGTATAACGTGGATTATTCTGTCTTTCTCTTAACTCTTTTAAGTTTTTCAACGCTTGTATTAAATCTTTTTCTACAAACTTATTTTTATATTTATCTGCAAAAGTATCTTTCAAAGACTGTATAACATCTTGTTCATTCTTTATTTCTCTTCTTTCTTCTCGTACTGTTTTTAATAATTTGATTATTTTACAAGAGTCTGCAGCATTAAGATTATGATTTTCTATGTAGTGCAATATCTCTTGCTGTTTTATATCTGCTACACTTAATTCATTATTTAATTTTTCTAGTCTTTTATCTATATCTTGAAAAAATGCAAGCATTGTTTTCAATAAGTCTTCTATTTCCATGTTATTTCTCTCCTGTTTTTTAATCAATTCTTGGTATATGATTATAATTCTGCTCTTCTAGTTCTATCTGTTCTGCTTTCTTTAAATATGCTATATCTTTCCTCATTTGTTTCTTTAATACTTTTACTCTTGACTTTTTATCATTTAAGCTATGTTCTATTTGTCTTTTTTCTTCTTGTCTTTGCTGGTTCGACATACTCTTATATTCTTTTGCTAATCTATATCCGCTTCTGCTACTGCTATATATAACTACTCTTCTATTCTTTAATTCACTTATTTGTTTTCTTATTTCTCTATCACATAATCCTGTTTCTTCTTGTAATTGCTCTCTTGTTTTAAATTCATGTGAATTCAAATATTTTTCTATTACTAACTCTTTCATTCGTTCTCCTTTCTTTTATATTCCTACTTCTGCAGCTGTTTTTATATAAAACTTACTTCTATTTTTTGTATCACTTATTTTTGTTCCGTCGTATGTAAATTCCAGCCCATTCTGGCATTCACATCTTGCTGCGTATGTATAATATAAATCTCTTCCACCGTCCTTTATTTTTTTTGTATAAAGTATTACTCCTAATCCTTTACATTTTTTGCATTCGACTATTTGTCTTTGTTTATTTATATTTTGCGTGTAAGGTAATGTGTCATTAATATCTAGTATGTCCGCGAGTTTCGGCATGAATTTGCATTTTCTAAATACTTGCCTTACTATTTGTCTATATCTGTTTAAATCTATGTCTTTTAGTTCGTTGTACCAAATTTCTCTTTGGTAATCGTCTAGTTCTTTTCCAAAGTATTGCTCTATTTTACTTGTTTCTTCTATAAACTCAGAAATTTGCATTTCTTTGACTTTCCTCCAGTTTCTTTATTTTTTCTAATTTCTTTTCTTCCTCTGTTTTTTCATCTGTAGCTGTATCTTTACTTTTTCTATTCTTGAATTCTATTTGACTCGCTTCATATTGTTCTAATGTCTTTACATTCTTACTTAAACAGTCTTTCAGTATCGCTGCTGCATAATTCCAATTTCTCACGTTATTATTTACTGCTTTTTTCATTGCTTCTATTATCAAACTCTCTTCTATTCCGTTCGTTTAGATAAGAATTCATATCTTCAAAGATAAAAGGTGTTATCATTCCAATATTGTTATTATAAAAATCTACGACCGAGCTTTCCTTTTCTTCTTCTTTATTATTAATACTTGTATTATTCTCTTCGGCATTTATGCCTATACCCCCTGGGCATTCGTGCCTATACCTATCGGCATTTATGCCTATAGGGTATATTCTTCTTTCTACAATTCTTTTGCCTTTATAAATCATTTCGACTTTTAAATAATTTTTAGATTTCAAATCATTAATCCATCTCGAAATTGTATCCTTATGCGCATCATATAGTTTTACAAAATAACTATTTGTCGCATTACAATATCCACTTTTATTAGCTAATGCTGTAATTTCACTAAACATTATTTTTTCTGCTGGTATTAGTGTTTTGTCATATCTTACATCTGCTGTTAATATTGAGAAATAACTAGGATTTTCCATTTTTCTTTTGCTCCTTTCAAAATAGGCTAGACAAAATCCTGTCTAGCCTTAGATGTTAATCTTCCTTAACTTCTTCTATTCTGATAATAGGAGAAGTGCTAGGAGCTGTAAAACCTTTAAATCCTACCCATTGATCATAATAAACTATTACTTCTTTACCTTCTGAAACATATTCTTTCATTTGTTCTGCAAGTTCTGTATCTTCTTTTTGTATGTAATAATAATCTTCTTGATTATTTTGTGTATATTGAGATGTTTTATAATATACTTTATAGTTACCAAACATATCAGTATCTACAGCAGTCGGAGTTATTCTGTGACTTCCTGCTGCATAATCTAAACATAAATTACCAAATATTGCAGTTGCAATAAAACCTATAATTAATAAAAAGACAATAAATTTCACTATCAAGCCTATTAATTCTGTATCTACATAACCTTTTTCTTCTCTAATTTTTTTCATTTTAAATTCCTCCTACAAATAATTTTTTCCAAAAATTCTCATGAAATCTTCATGACTATGTTTCTTTTCAAATGCTGCTTGTCCTAGTTGCTTTAGTTTTAAATCAGTAAAATAATTATTATGTACTGATAAATCACTTATTGTATGACAGTCGTCACACAGATATACTACTAATCCATATTCCATACTTTTTAATCTATTTCTACCGAAAAAGATCTCGTGTCTATTTATATGCTCAAGTATTCTGTTACATAAAAAACAATGTTTCATATCATTTGTTAATATACTTCTTCTACTTCTCTCTAGTTTATTTAATTTTTTACTTCTTGTTTTCCACTTTTTCTGTGTTTTGTAATCTTTATATTCACAAGTTGAACACTTTTTCACATCTATTTTTTTCTTTAGTTTTAAGCAATAAAAATACTTTTGATACTTTTTACTTCTTACTCTAAAATGTTTGCATTGCGACATAATCTGTCAAATTCTCTTGTTTCATATTGAACTCTTCTATCTCTTCTAAAACTTTTTCTCGTAATAGTTCATACAAAACACTATTTGTAATTCTATAATCTGTTTCAAAGTATTTCTGTAACTTTTCTTGTTGTGTATCACATATGTATCTTATTGCTCTTTCTACTCTTATTGCTGTAGTATGATGTCTTGCTGCTACTATTTTGTATTCGTTTATGCTAAAATTTTTATTGATATTTACTGCTATTAACGTTTGTAAATAGTGAAATCCTTTAAAATTGACTGGTATTCTTATTTGTTTTAATATTTTCTTGACGACATTTTTTATTTCTTTTTCTTCCATTTTTTTCCTCCTTGCATTTTTTTAACTTTTGTTGTATAATATTAAAGATAGATTTTATTAAGTCTTATTGAACTAGTTGAGTTGTCCAGACACTCTAGTTCTTTTTTTATGTATTTCTAAGTCTTGCATTCTTGCTCTTAATCTTGCATCTGTTTGCTCAAACCAAAGATGTATACTTGTACATCTGCTTATTCGCTTACACTTTTGCAATAAATCATGATATTTTTTGTACCATTTTGGCATATTTTACCTCCTTCTTTATCTACAATTTTTGCAATAATAATGTCCTTGTATGTTGTATAAAGTTACATTTGTTGCATGACATTTTTCGCACGATATCATTTTGTGAGTCAATTTTGCTAGTCGCTCTTTCTTTTGTTTTTGTGCTTTACTATTTGCTTTTGGTTGTTTATTTAATACTTTTGCTGATGCACTCATATATCCCATATTTTTCACTCCTTTCTTATTTCATTAAATAAATTGCTAGCATGCTAATAAAAATAGCATTTAAGCCTATTATCGCTAAGCCTTCACACACTACTTGTCCTACTTTTTGGTATATTTTTTGTTTCTTACTCATTTTTTTCAACTCCTTTCTATACTTGAATTTGATTTAAAATACTTTTCATGTTAATTACTGTTGTCTTTAATTTTGCATTTTCTTCTACGACTTGATCATATTGTTTTCTTGATACTACGTCATTATCATAGACTTCTATTTTGTAGTATCCTTTTTCTGTCATCATATGCGGAATATTCCCCAACCTACATTGTCTTTTTACTTCTTCTACTCCGCATTCCACTTTGTCTACTATATTCTTCTGCACTTACATATTTTGGTATTGCCATTTTCTCACTCCTTTACTTATTTATTAATATTTTGTATAATTACCTCATACTTAAGAAAAAAATAATTTAACTTGTAGAAAGTGAGGTGTTTAATATGTATGACGATATCGAAAAACTTATAGAAGTTTCTGCTCGTAATGAAAGTTACGTAGATGAAAATGACAAATTTAAAACAAGATATGCTGTAGATAAAGTAAATAAATATCTTGAAGAAGGTTGGAGACTACTGTCTATAAATTATTCAATAAACGATGATCATACATCATATGTAAACAGTTATATACTTGGATTGCCAAAGTCAGACTCTTCCAAGTAAATATTCTGTTTTTTCTTGAATGGATGTTATTAGTATTAATATCCATTCTTTATTTATTAACTCATTCACTGTTTCAATATTACTTTCTAGTTTTAATTCTTTTATTTTTGTATAATCCATCTTTCGCCCTCCTAGCCTAGTTTTCATCATTATCTTTATAGGATAATTCATTTTCAAAAAAAATCTCTTCTATTGGCATATTAAATATATCTGCAATTATTTTTCCTTCTTCCAATGTAAAAGGAACTGACCCAGTCTCCTTTTTATAATATGCTCCTTCTGTCTTTAATCCTAATTTTTCTGCAATTTCTTTTGCTTTAATATTTTTTTCTTGCCTTGTCTTTCTTAATTTTTCAAACACTTTTTTCGCCTCCTTTTATCTTGTTAGGATAATACTATCATAAAATATTTTATCTTGTCAAGATATTTCATAAAGTTTTTTGAAAATATTTTTCTTTTTAGGATATTATGTTTACTTTCCTGTCAGGATAGCTTATAATGTATTTGAGGAGTTGATTATCTTGAATAGAATAAAACAATTAAGAAATGAAAAAAATATAAATCAAGATGTATTAGCAAAATTATTAGGTTTAGAGATAGCTGGTATAAGCAAATTAGAGACTGGTAGAGTTCCTTTAAAAGATGAATATATTGTTAAGCTTGCTGAATATTTTGGAGTAAGTACAGACTACTTACTTGGCAAATCCGACATACGTAATCCAGAAAAAGAAATAAATCTAGATGATGTGGATATAGCTTTTGCAAATGGCGTAAAAGGATTAAATGAAACAAACAAAATGATTATTAAGAATACCATAGAGGCTTTGCTTGCAAAGCAAGAAAAAGATAATGAAACTAAAGAGGACAAATAAATGGATCTAGAATATATTGAGGATTTAATTAATAGAGAAAATATTAATTTAATAGATACATATTTGGAGGATACTGCTGGAGCATATGTAAATTATGATAAAATTAATGCTATCTTGTATGATAGTAGCAAACTCAAAACATCTGCTCTAAAAAAACAGACATTAGCAGAAGAATTGCGGTCATTATTATGGAGATTATACCTATAAATTTAATTCTGACTTCCAATTAATAAGTAAACAAGAATATAAGGCTAAAAAATATTCTTATAATATGCTTATTTCTTTTGAAAAGCTAAAATTAGCCGTTAAAAATCGGAATTAATGATTTATATAGTCTAGCAGAATATTTTGATGTTACAGTTGAATATATGAAGAATGCAATAGATTTTTATACAAATAAATATGGTAATTTTACAAATGATGAAGCATTATATATTAATGCTTAAATTTTTACAGCATATACAAACGGAGGTTTGCAATGGCAAAAAAAACTAACTATACAAAAAATGGTATTGAATATTATAGAATAACTAAAACAATTGGGCACAAAGAAGATGGAACGCCAGTAAAAAAAGAATTCTACGGAAACAGTAAAAGTGAGGCGGAAGAAAAAGCAAATAAATATATAAATGATTTAAAAAACGGATTAATTCAAAATGCAGAAAATTATACTGTTTCTCAATTAATGAAAATTTGGCTCTTTGATTTTTTGCATAATTCTGTTGCAATTAAGCCTTCCACTTTTCAAAGATATGAAGGAATTTATAGAAATTATATTAAATCATCAACAATCGCTGGAACTAAAATTACAAAACTTAATTCAGTACAAATTCAAAATTATTATAATGATTTATCAAAAGACAAATCATATTCACAAATAAGCACTTTAAATAAGGTTTTAAAAGTATTTTTCAACTGGTGTTATAAAGATGGTTACATTATTAAAAATCCTTGCTCAAATTTGACTTTAAAGGGTAATAAAACAGATATTATAAATAATAAAATAAAAGAAGTTAAGATTTTAAGTATAAAAGAAATAAATACTATAAAAAATTATATAAAAGGTACTGACTTTGAACTACTTTTCTTACTTGATTTAGGAACAGGTTTAAGACTTGGAGAATTACTTGCCTTGGATTGGGAGCACATACATTTAAAAGAAAAAGAACTTAAAGTAGATAAATCGGCAAAAGAAGTATATATCTATGATAGTTTTGATAAGAAACATATTGAAACAATTATCCAAACTCCTAAAACTCGACATTCTATCAGAACTGTCCCAATTCCCTCATCATTAATTGATACTTTAAATCAAAAAGAAAATAAAGAAGGGTATTTGTTTTTAGATAAACAAGGTAATTTATTAAAAGGAAAAAATGTTTCTTCTGAATGGACCAAAATATTAAAAAAATGCAATATTCCTCATAAAAAGTTCCATTCAATAAGACATACATTTGGTTCTATACTGTTGCAGAAAGGAGTAGATATTGAAACTGTTGCAGAACTAATGGGACACACTGCTATTTCTATTACTCAAATGTATATGCATTCTGAAACAAAAATAAAATCTAATTCTGTTAATAAATTGAACTCTATCTTAAACTGAGTCGGGAAAAAGTCGGGAATAGAAAAAATAAGGTGTTTCAAAACACTTGAAACACCTTATTTTTAGCCATTTTTTAAAACATTGGTAGCGACGATGTGATTCGAACACATGACCCTTCGGGTATGAACCGAATGCTCTAGCCAACTGAGCTACGTCGCCATATCACGTAAGTATTATTATACTTGCATAAAAGAATTTTGTCAAGAAAAATTTAAATTTTCTTGACAAATATTATTTTCTTTTACATAAATAAAATTCATTTTTCAATTTATTAAATTATATAGGTTTATTATCTTATCTTTGTTGTTCACTATTTGTTTTTTGTTGTTGCTCTTTTCCTAATTTTGTTTGCTGTACTTGATTTGATTTTATTTGTTGTGCTTTATTAATTTGTGTTTTTCCTTCGTTGTTTATAGTTTTTGCTTTTTCTGCCAATCCACTTTCAAATCTTCCTCTTTGTCCAGTTTTGCCCGATGCTAAAATAGCTTTTTGTTGTTCTTCCATTTGTCCCACTCTTGCAAAACAAAGTTGCCACTCTCCAGAAGTGGTTGTTTTTTCTGTAGGTTCATCTTTTATGTCTTGGTCAAAAAATTCAGATATTGCTTTTTTTATATTTTCAAATCTTTCTCTTAACTTCATTTTACATTTGTGTAGTTATATACTACACTACCTTCCTTTCATAAACACTATATATAGTTTAACATAATTTTTTAAAATTGTCAATGTTAATAATATTTATTTGGAATTTTTTTACATTATCTATTTGGTCCATATGAATTAATTCTTCCTGCAAAATCACCTAAATTTTGAGATTGTAATATTACTCTTCCAGGTCCAGCAAGTTTTGTTAAAAATAATCCTTCTCCTCCTAAGAATATGTTTCCTATTCCGCTTACCATCTCTACACTATAAGTTACTGAAGGTTCAAATCCTACTACATTACCTGTATCTACTTTTAATACTTCTCCTGGCATTAAATTTTTTACAATTGCATCTCCATCAACTTCAAGAAATAGCATCCCTCTTCCTTCTGCTCTTTGTAATATAAATCCTTCTCCTCCTACAAATCCTGCGCTTATTTTTTTAGTAAATGTAATTGATGTTTCCACTCCATTTTCTGCACATAAGAATGAACCTTTTTGAAATATTAAACCTCCTGGAGTTTGTGAAATATCCACAGGCATTATATTTCCTGGAACAGTTGTTGCAAATGCAACCATTGCACCATCTCTTTGTGCTGTAAAATTTGCCATAAACATAGACTCTCCTGCAAACGCTCTTCCTAGGCTTTTCATTAAACCTCCCCTTGCGTTTGTATTCATTACTATTCCCTCTGTTTGATAAGCCATTCCACCTCTTTGGCTATACATTGATTCTCCTGCATTTAATCTTACTTCTACAACTGGTACAGTTTGTCCTATAATTTGAAATTGCATATTTTATCCCCCTTTATTATTTTTTATAATTATATTTCAATATTACTTTTTCTGTCAATTTAATTTTTGATTTTTAAAAAATCTATATTTTTAAGTTCTTTTTTGGTTGCTTTATATCCAATTTCATACAATTCGTCAATTCTGCTTGTGTCTAGTAATCCAACCTTTTCACTTTTTATTTTTATTGTATAGTCAGAGCCATCCATTTCGTAATTTGACAATTCTCTACATAATAAATTTATAGAACGTCCAGCCACTTCTATTATATTTTTATTGCAATTATCATTATTTGTATCATCTTCAAAAATAATATTTAATACTTTATCTGCTTTTAATACTCTAAGTTCTTTCCATGGTACATTTTCTCTTATTCCTCCATCAATTAGCTTTATATTTTGATAATCACATGGAGAAAAAACTACTGGATAGCTACAGCTTGCTCTTACTGCTGTACCTATGTTAACATCATTTTGAAAAATAATATCATCTGAATATGTATTTCTAAATTCACATGAAGTAAAAGAAATTAGTCGTCCAGTACACAAATCAACACTTGGAATTACTAGTGGCATTTTAATGTCAGAAATATTATAAATTCCTTTCTTATTACATACCTTATTTATTAATTTTTCTATTTGTTTTCCTGAATTTAAACCATTGATTACAATCTTTCCCGTAAAAATTAAGCCTATAATAAGTTTTATTATATTTATTCCATCTACATATTTTATTTTTTTACAATATTTTTTAAATATTTCATACATTTCATCTGATTTAAAACCACATGCATATAAACAAGCAATAATACTTCCTGATGAAGTTCCTCCCACATAATCAAACTTTATCTTTTCTTCTTCTATAGCTTTTATAGCACCTATATGTGCAGCTCCTTTAATTCCTCCTCCTGCCAAACACAATCCACATTTCATATAATCACCTACTTTATAAAGCATATGTTATTATTTACATTATATGAGTAAAAATGTTATACTTTTTATAACGGAGGTAACTTATGACACATAAAATTAGTATAATAGTACCAATTTATAATACCGAAAAGTATCTTGGAAATTGCCTAAATAGCATAATAAATCAAACTTATAAAAATTTAGAAATTATTTTAATTAATGATGGTTCAATAGACAATAGTATAAATATTTGTAACAATTATAAAAACAAAGACAATAGAATAAAAATTGTTGATAAAACTCATTCTGGTGTATCTGACACTAGAAACATTGGAATAAAAAACGCAACTGGAGAATATATAGGTTTTGTAGATAGTGATGATTATATAGATAAGCATATGTTTGAAATATTACTAAATAATCTAGAAAATTATAATGGAGATATTTCTATGTGCAATCTTGAAGAAACATGTGATTTAGATGCACAAACTACAAACTTTTGTGATAATGCTATAGTATATTCTAAAGAAAAAGCATTAAAAGAACTTTTATATGACAAAAATATAGGAAACTATATGACCGTTAAATTATTTAAAAAAGCATTATTTACTGATATAACATTTCCAATCAATGTGTTATATGATGATATTTATGTAGCATATAAATTATTTTCTAAATCTAACAAAATAATTTATAATCCAACAGTTCTATATCATTATTTTCAAAGAAAAGATAGTATCGTAAATAATATAACTTCTACCAGTATAAAAGATTATCTAAAAGCTATTTTTACCAGATATTATGATATAAAGAAAAACTATAACACTTTGAATTTATATAATGTATATTCAATTTTTAATGTAGTAATTAAAATGAGTGTATGGGCCGTAAAAATAAATAATTATGAATTATATAATAATGAAATATATGACTATTATATAAAAGCTAAAAATGAATTACCTTTAGTTTCTGAAAAAGAACTTACTAGCTTGTTTTCATCTTTTGAAAAAGAAAGCTATTATTTACTAAAATCAAATAATAAAAATGAATTTTTAAATTTAATAAATAAACGAATCTGTAACAATTAGCTACAGATTCGTTTATTCTTAATTCATATAATCTCTTAATTTTTTGCTTCTACTTGGATGTCTTAATTTACGCAATGCTTTTGCTTCTATTTGCCTTATTCTTTCACGAGTTACATTAAATTCTCTTCCTACCTCTTCTAATGTTCTTGCTTTTCCATCTTCCAAACCAAATCTTAATCTTAACACTTTTGCTTCTCTTGAAGTTAAAGTTTCCATAACATCATTTAGTTGTTCTTTAAGCATTGTATATGCTGCAGAATCTTGAGGTGCTGGACTATCATCATCCTGAATAAAATCACCAAGATGGCTGTCATCTTCTTCTCCTATAGGAGTCTCTAATGAAACAGGGTCTTGTGCTATTTTTTGAATTTCCATAACCTTTTCTACTGGTATTTCCATTTCAGCTGCTATTTCTTCTGGTAATGGCTCACGTCCATTTTTTTGTAATAAATGTCTTGAAGTTCTAATCAATTTATTTATTGTTTCTACCATATGAACTGGAATTCTTATGGTTCTGGCTTGATCTGCTATAGCTCTAGTTATAGCTTGTCTTATCCACCAAGTAGCATAAGTACTAAATTTATATCCCTTTGTATAGTCAAACTTTTCTACAGCTTTTATAAGCCCCATATTTCCTTCTTGAATTAAGTCTAAGAATAACATTCCTCTACCAACATATTTTTTTGCAATACTTACAACTAATCTTAAGTTTGATTCAGTTAATTTTTGTTTTGCCTCTTCATCACCATCTAAAATTCTTTTAGCTAAGTCTAACTCTTCATCATATGTTAGAAGAGGAATTTTTCCAATTTCTCTTAGATACATTCTAACTGGATCATCTATGCTAATGCCGTCCATATTAGTAAGATCCACGTCTTCTATCTTTATATCTTCTACTTCCTCTAAATCATCAATATCAGGTTCTATGTCTAAGTCATCACTATCTTTTATATTAACTCCTAAATCCTCAAAAGTGTCAAATATTTTGTCTATTTGCTCTGGATTTGCATCATCCAACTCATTTGCTAATTCTCCATAAGTAATATTTCCTTTTTCCTTTGCTTTTTTTATAATGTTCATTACTCTTTCTTGTTCTGTTTGAGAACTTTTATTACTCTCTTCAGCATTTTCTGGCATATTCTTTTCTACATTAATATCTTTTTTTATTTTATCTTCTTCTTTCTTTTTCATTTTATACCTCCTATTTCATCTTAGCCAGCTGTATAATAACATCATTTAATTCTTGTTCTAATTTTTTACCATCTTCTGATGTACTAGCTTTTTCTAACTCTTTTAATATCTTATTTCTTTTATTTATTAAACTTTCTTTTTTATATATTGATAAAATATCTTCGATTGCTTTACCTACATCAGAAATTTCAAAATCATATGCCATTATTGCAGATAAATGGTTTATAATTTCTGCTTCTTCAAACCAGTTTAATACATCACTAGTATTAATATTTCCTTTTTCTAATTGCTCATACAATTTTTTTATTATTTTTTTGTTTAATTCATATTTAAATGTATCTGACCCAATATCCTTTAATTTCAAGTAACTTTCTTCGGGATAATTAATTAATAAATATATAAACATATTTTCCCTTTTAATTATTCCATCATCTATTTTGGGTATATCATTTTCTTTTACTTTTGGTTTTATTGGTGTTTGCAAAACTTTAGAACTTGTACTACGAGAATAAATTAGTTTGTTTATTTCTGCTTGTATTGCTTCTTTTGAAATATTATAATCTTTTGAAATTTTATCTATGTAGATTTCTCTTTCCAAATTGTTAGATATTTTCGACAATATTTGTGCTATTTGATTTAAAAATTTTATTTTATCATTAACATTTTCTATATCTAAATCTTTTTTTAGAACTTTTACTTTAAACTCTACCAGAGAAATAGCATTATCCATATAAAATCTAAACTTGTCTGGTCCGTATTTTACTACAAATTCATCTGGATCTTTTGCTCCTTGTATTTGTAATACCCTTATGTCACAGCCTAAATTTTGCAGAATATCTAATCCTCTTAATATTGCAGCTTGTCCTGCACCATCAGCATCATATCCCAATATAACTTGTTCGCAACTTCTTCGTAATAACCTTCCTTGTGCTTCAGTCATTGCTGTTCCCAGTGATGCTACTACATTAGTTATTCCTCTTTGGTATAGCGAAATTACATCCATATAGCCTTCAACTATTAGTATCTTTTTGCAATCTCCTCTTTTTGCTACATTAAGTCCAAATAGATGCCTTCCTTTACTATAAACTATATTTTCTGGAGAATTAATATATTTAGGTTTAGTATCATCTAGCACTCTTCCACCAAATGCTATAACTCTATCTCTAACATCTTTTATAGGAAACATTAACCTATTACGAAATTTATCTATAAATCCACCATTTTTACTTTTTGCTACTAAACAAGATGCTAACATTTCCTCATCAGAGAATCCTTTATTTTTTAAAAACTTATATACCTCATCAAAATTTCCAGAATAACCTATTTGAAAAGCCTTTAAAGTTTTATTATCTAGTTTTCTTTTCTTCACATATTCTTGTGCTGTCCTTGAAGTTGGTTTATACAAATTTTGATGATAGAACTCTGCTACTATTGAATTTATATCATATACTCTAGATTTTAATTTAGCATCTTTGTCATTTTCATAGTTATCTAAAGTGGGTAGTGTAATTCCGGCTCTATTTGCTAATAGTTCCATAGTTTCTGTAAATGATATATTTTCTATTTTACTTATAAAATGTATAACATTTCCTCCTACTCCACATCCAAAGCAATGAAAAATTTGCTTATCTGGAGAAACAGAAAAAGAAGGTGACCTTTCTTTATGAAATGGACATAACCCAAAAAAGTTTCTTCCACTTCTTTTTAAAGTCACATATTGAGAAATTACATCTACTATATCATTACTACTTTTAACTTCTTCTATTAATTCGTCACTATATCTAACCAATTTCATTTACCTTTCTTCATATATTTATATTATTCGACATAAAGTGTTTAAATCCTTCTATAGATTTATTGCCATAATGCAAAAAAAGAAAACTTTTGTTTATAAAGTTTTCTTTATATATTCTATTAATATGTTTACGCTTCTGTTGTACCATTATTAAATGGGATAAATTTATTTACTACATTATTATTTAATGTTTCTTCTTCATTATGAGGAGTTTTATATTCATCAAAAGAAATATTAATTTTATTGTCAATCATTTTTTCTACTTCTTCTTCACTTGCATGTTCAGCTAAAACTAATTCACTTATTAATATTTGTCTTGCATTAGAAAACATTTTCTTTTCACCTGTAGAAAGACCACCTTTTTCTTTTTGCTTAAAAGCTAGATTTCTAACTACATCAGCTACTTCGTAGATATCTCCACTTTTCATCTTATCCATATTATCTCTATATCTCTTATTCCAATTTTGAGACATTTCTGTTTCATTATGTTCCAAAACCGCAATAACCTTATTTGCTTCTTCCTTATTTATAACACTTCTAACTCCAATTTGCTCAGCTTTATTAGTTGGAACCATAACTTTTACTTCACCTGGCATTTTTATTACATAATATGCTTGCTCTTCGCCTAAAATATTTTTATTTTCTATAGCATCAATAGTTCCTGCGCCGTGCATTGGATATACTATTTTATCTCCTACATTAAACATGTAAGTAATCAACTCCTTTCAACGCATTTTTTGTTTATTATATTGAGTTAGAAAGGGTTTTGTTTCTCTTTCAACTACATTTCTATTATACTACAAAAAATGGTAAAAGTCAAAGTATTTACCATTAATTTTTTCTAAAAAATAACTTAAAACCATTGTATCTCTTAGAAAATAACATAATATAAAATTTTATTTTTCATTTTAGATCTGTCCCTAATTACCACATTTGGGTAATTAGGGACGTTTCTTAATTGATAAAAAGTGGTAATTTGGAAACGTCCCCAATTACCACTTTTAGGTAATTGGGGACACATCCTATTTTCTTGTTGAACCAAATCCTCCAGTTCTTTCATTTTGTGCATTGTCGTTATCTACTGTATTAAATTTTAAAAATATTCCTTGACCAATGCATTCTCCTTTTTTAATTTCTATATCTTCTGATTTTACATTATAGTATGTAAACATTATATGACCGTCATTGTCTACATTTTCATAATAGTCACTATCTATAATTCCCACTCCATTAGCCATAACTAGTCCTTTTTTCTTTGGATTTGAACTTCTATTACATAACATTAAATATTCATCCTCTGGCATATATGCTTTTATTCCTGTTTTTATAAATGTTGGTGCTTGTCCTGGTTTAAATGCTGGTACTATACAATCTTCTGCAGCTTCTATATCATATCCTGCTGAATATTTTGTTTTTCTTTCTGGTAAATTTATACCTTCATTTTCAAATCCTTTTGCTACTTCAAATCCTCTTATTTTTTCCATTGTAATCTTCCTTTCTATTTTATTTAGTTTTCTCTATTATATTATATCTATTTATAAAAGTCATCAAATATTTTTAATTTTGTTCTTATTGAATTCATATTCATTCTTATTTTTATATATTTTAATAGTTTTATCTCACTATATTCTATATTTTACATAAAATATAATAGTTAAATTTAAACAAAGGACTGATAAATTTTATGCAAACATCATTAGATAAAATTAAATTAAATAAACCAGTAAAAATTCAAACTTTAAATTGTGATAATTCAATTAAGCGAAGATTACTGGATTTGGGATTAATTCAAGGAACTACAGTTACTCCAATTTTAAAAAGTCCTGCCGGTGAACTTACTGCTTATGAAATACGCGGAACTGTTATTGCTATACGAATGGAAGATGCTAAAAATATCATAGTAAATTTATGATTTTTCATCTACCTAATTTTCTGTTTCATTCTATATTGATTACTCTATTTTAGAATTTAATTAAAAAGTATTTTTGCGGTTAGGCACCTTTAATTAATTTACACATAAACTATAAATAAAAAATTCATTAGGAGGAACTATGTCTTCTAAAACATTAAATAAAACTTTAAATTCATATGATTATATGGTTGCACTAGTTGGAAATCCCAATGTTGGTAAATCGACTATATTTAATTCATTAACTGGTATGCATCAACATACAGGTAATTGGCCTGGTAAGACAGTTGAAAATGCTAGTGGTATATGTCACTATAAAAATAAAAATTATTTATTAGTAGATCTTCCTGGTACATATTCTCTAATGTCACATTCTGAAGAAGAAGAAATTGCACGTGATTTTATATGTTTTGGTAAGTCAAATGCACTTTTAATTGTCATAGATGCTACTTGTTTAGAACGAAATTTGAACTTAGTATATCAAGCATTAGAAATAACTCCTAATG
>JAGHJM010000031.1 GCA_017886645.1 Clostridia bacterium | reverse complement strand
TTCTAGAAGAGCTAGAGATGGAAAAATAATAGAAAAAATTGGAACATATGATCCAATGACAAACCCTTCTACTATAGTTATCGACAAAGAAAAATTAGCTCAATGGACAAAAAATGGTGCAAAACCAACAGACTCAGTTAAAGCTTTAATAGAAAGAGCAAAATAATAAAAGGTACTAATAGTATTTTTTAAGAAAGGCAAAGAAATGAAAGAAATATTACAATGTATTTTAGAAAATCTTGCAGATAATAAAGATTCTATAGAAATATTAGAAACAGTTACTGACGATAACCATATAAAATATGAAGTGAAAGTAGCTTCCGCAGATATGGGAAAAGTTATAGGAAAACAAGGTAAAGTAGCAAAATCAATTAGAACACTTATGAAATCTTTAGCATCAAAAGAAAAGAAAACAGTAAGTATTGAATTTGCTGAAAATAATGAGGAAAAATAATGAAGCAAAAATATTTTGAAATTGGTCAAATAGTAAATACCTTTGGAATAAAAGGTGTGATAAAAGTAAATCCTTTTACAGATGATGTTTCAGAGTTTGAAAAGATTAAAGAAATATTAATCGAAAAAAACAAAGAATTGATTGAATTCCAAGTAGAAGAAGCAAAACTACATAAAAATCAAGTTTTACTAAAATTAAAAGGAATAAATGATATAAATGAAGCGGAAAAACTAAAAGGATGTTATATAAAATTACCAAGAGAAAAAGCTAAAAAGCTTCCTAAAGATACTTATTTTATAGCAGATTTAATAGGAGTAGAAGTTTATTCTGATGATGGAAAATTACTTGGAAAAGTAAATGATATTTACAACACAGGTAGTGCAGATATATACGAAATAAAAGATGAATTAGGAAAACAAATACTTTTACCTGGAACAAAAGAAGTAATAAAACAAATAGATGTTGATAATGAAAAAATAATAGTTCACTTAATAGATGGATTGATATAAGGGAGAAAAAATGAAGTTTGATGTTCTAACACTTTTTCCAGAAATGTTTACACCTTTAAAAGAAAGCATTATAGGAAAGGCAATAGAAGATAAAAAAATAGAGCTTAATTTAATAAATATAAGAGATTTTTCTAAAGATAAACACAAAAAAGTAGATGATACTCCATATGGTGGAGGAGCTGGAATGGTAATGAAAGCTGATGTTGTATATGATGCGTATTTATCTGTAAAAAAAGAAAAAGCTAAAGTAATTTTTTTATCTCCACAAGGAAAAACATTAAATCAACAAAAAGTAAAAGAACTGTCAAATGAAAATCATTTAATTTTATTATGTGGACATTACGAAGGAATTGACCAGAGAGTAATAGATGAAATTGTAGATGAAGAAATATCAATTGGAGATTACATTTTAACAGGAGGAGAACTTCCTGCAATGGTTTTAATTGATAGTGTGAGTAGGTATATAGATGGAGTTCTTAACAAAGAATCGGTAAAAGAAGAATCTTTTACAAATAATATGTTAGAATATCCACAATATACAAGACCAGAAGTATTTTTAGGGAAAAAAGTTCCAGAAGTTTTATTATCAGGACATCATGAAAATATTAAAAAGTGGAGAGAAGAGCAATCACTAAAAATAACTCTTCAAAAAAGACCTAATTTATTAAAATTAAAAGGAAAGGAGGATATTCAATAATGGATATCATAAAGTCAATAGAACATGAACAACTAAAAGATAAGATACCAGATTTAAAAGTTGGTGATACAGTTAGAGTACACCAAAAAATTAAAGAAGGTAATAGAGAAAGAATACAAGTATTTGAAGGAATTATAATAAAAAAACAAGGTGGAGGATTAACTGCAACATTTACAGTAAGAAAAATAGCTTATGGTGTTGGAGTTGAAAAAACATTTTTATTACATTCTCCATTAGTAGAAAAAGTAGAAGTAGTAAGAGTAGGAAAAGCAAGAAGAGCAAAACTATATTACTTAAGAGATAGAGTTGGTAAAGCTGCTAAGACAAAAGAAAATATAGGAGCTAGAATTGAAACTAACGAAATTACTGTAAAAGAAAACTTAGAGGAAGTACCAGAAGTTTCTGAAGAGACTACTACTCAAGTAGAAGATAATAAAGAAGAAGCACCAGCAGTTACAGAAGAAACACCTGTTGTAGAAGAAGTTGTAGATACAGTTACAGAAGAAACTGTTGAAGAAGTAAAAGATGAAAAAGACGATAAAAAAGAAGAGAAAAAATAAAATAATATTTAAGAGTATTTTAAATTTATCATACATTGATAATTTAAAATACTCTTTATTTTTTTATTAAAAAATAATTGAAATAAAAAAATAATATAAAATAAATATTTTTCTATTTGTTTTACTTTAAATTTTTATATGATATAATTAGGGTGCAAAAAGAAAGGAAGAATATGAATGTCTAATTTTGTACACTTACATATCCATAGTGAATATAGTTTACTAGATGGAGCAAATAGAATAAAGGATTTACCTGTTAGAGCCAAAGAACTTGGAATGGATGCAATGGCTCTTACTGATCATGGAGCCATGTTTGGTGTAATAGATTTTTATAAAGCTTGTAAAGCAAATGATATTAAACCTATAATAGGGTGTGAGGTTTATGTTGCACCAAGAAAAAGAACGGATAAAGATCCAAATTTAGATGCAAAATATAACCACTTAATTTTGCTTGCAAAAAATAATAATGGATACAAGAACTTAGCAAAATTAGTTTCGTTAGGATATACAGAAGGTTTTTATTATAAACCACGTATAGATAAAGAATTGCTTGAAAAATATCATGAAGATTTAATATGTTGTAGTGCTTGTTTAGCAGGAGAAGTAAATCAGGCAATACTTAAAAATGACATGGAAGAGGCAAAAAGAGTTGCTTTATGGTTTAAAGATCTATTTGGAGAGGATTACTATTTAGAAATACAAAACAATGGAATAAAGGAACAAGTACTTGCAAACCAAAAACTTATACAACTTTCAAGAGAGCTAAATATTCCACTTGTCGCAACAAATGATGCACATTATTTAAAAAGAGAAGATGCTTATAATCATGAGGTACTTTTATGTATCCAAACTGGCAAAAAGATGTCTGATGAAGATAGAATGCGTTTTGAAACAGATGAATTATATGTAAAATCTCCAGAAGAAATGAGTGAATATTTTAAAAACGTACCAGATGCCATAGAAAATACTGTTAAAATTGCAGAAAAATGTAATGTAGAATTTGAATTTGGACATACGATATTACCTAATTATGATGTACCATCTGAGTTTGAAACTCATTATGATTATTTAAAAAAATTATGTGATGATGGAATAAAAAATAGATATGGAGATAATCCTTCAAAAGAAATACTAGACAGAGCGGAATACGAAATGAGTGTTATAAATCAAATGGGATATGTCGATTATTTTCTTATAGTATGGGATTATATCCACTATGCTAAGACACACAATATTCCAGTTCGGACCTGGACGTGGTTCAGGAGCAGGATCTATTGTTGCATATGCAATTGAAATAACAGATATAGATCCAATAAAATATGGACTAATTTTTGAAAGATTTTTAAATCCAGAAAGAATTAGCATGCCAGATTTTGATGTGGACTTTTGTTATGAAAAAAGAGATCAAGTTATAGATTATGTATGTAGAAAATATGGACATGATCATGTTTCACAAATTATTACTTTTGGAACTATGTCAGCTAGGATGGTAATTAGAGATGTAGGCAGGGTGTTAGATGTTCCGTATTCTGAAACAGATAAAATTGCAAAAATGGTACCAAATGAAATACATATTACAATAAAAAAAGCAATGGAGCAAAATAAGGAACTAAGAGATTTATATGAAACAAATGCAGATATGAAACAAATGCTTGATATTGCAATGGCATTGGAAGGAATGCCAAGACAGGCATCTACACATGCTTGTGGTATAGTTATAACAAAAGAGCCTGTTGTAAATTATGTTCCACTTTATAGAAGAGATGATATAATTTCAACACAATACATTATGACAACTCTAGAAGAACTTGGACTTTTAAAAATGGATTTTTTGGGTCTTAGAACTCTTACTGTTATACAAGATACAATAGAATTAGTTAAGAACAATAGAAATATTGATGTAGAATTTGATCAAGAGATGAATGATCCAAAAGTATATAAGTTATGGCAGGAAGGAAATAGTGTGGGTATATTTCAATTTGAAAGTCAGGGAATGACTAACTTTATGAAAGAATTGAAGCCGGATTGTTTAGAAGATATTATAGCTGGAGTTTCTCTATATAGACCAGGACCAATGGATCAGATACCAAGATATATTGCAAATAAAAAAGATCCTGAACATGCGGTATATACACATCCATCACTAAAGCCAATATTACAAGTAACATATGGATGTATGGTTTACCAAGAACAAGTAATGCAAATAGTAAGAGATTTAGCAGGATATTCTTTAGGAAGAGCAGATTTAGTAAGACGTGCTATGGGTAAGAAAAAACTTGATGTTATGGCAAAAGAAAGAGAAAATTTTATTCATGGACAAGTTGATGAAAATGGAAATGTAATTATTAAGGGGTGCGTCAGAAATGGAATAGATGAAGCATCTGCAAATAAAATATTTGATGAAATGGCAGAATTTGCAAAATATGCATTTAACAAGTCACATGCAGCATGTTATGCTGTTGTAGCATATAGAACAGCTTATTTAAAAGCATATTATCCAGTAGAATTTATGGCAGCAATGCTAAATAGTTTTTTAGGAAATTTAGACAAAATTCCAGCTTATACGGAAGAATGTAAAAGATTAAACATAGGTATTTTGAAACCAGACATAAATAAAAGCTATACTAAATTTACTGTTGATGGAGATAAAATTCGCTTTGGACTTGGAAGTGTAAAAAATGTTGGAGTGGCAGCAGTAGATGAAATAGTTGAAGAAAGAAATAAGAACGGAGTATTTAAAGATTTTACAGATTTTTGTGAAAGAATACAAAATTTAAGTGTGAATAAAAAATGTATAGAAAGCTTAATAAAAGCTGGTGCATTTGATGAGTTTGAACAGACTAGAAGAACATTAATAGAGTCATATGAAAATATTTTAGATACAATATCATCCAATAATAAAAAAGAATTTGATGGACAAGTAAATATGTTTGATTTAGCTGGAAGTAATTCAAAAGAAATGAAATATACATATAAAACATTTCCTGAATATACCGAAAAAGAAATGTTATTTATGGAAAAAGAAATGCTTGGATTATATATTTCTGGTCATCCACTTGAAAATATAAGAAAACAAATAGAAAATCAAACCAATATAAATGCATATCAAATAAGACAAATTGATGAAACAAAAAATGAAGAAGATGTAAGACAAGAATTTAAAGATGGTCAGCAAGTAAAATATGCAGGAATAATAACTAAGATAAAGAAAAAATATACAAAAAATAATAAAATTATGGCATTTATTACTGTCGAAGATTTATATGGACCTACAGAGATAATATTGTTTGAAAGTGGTTATCAGAATTGTGCAAACATTTTAGTAGAAGATAATATTGTTTTAGTAAATGGAAGATTAAGCATAAGAGAAGACGATGAAACTAAAATAGTTGCAAATCAAATAACCGAATTTACATCAAATAAGAGAAAAGTATTTGTGTTAGATGTAAGTAATCTAAGCGAGGAATTAAAAATAAAATTAAAAGGAGCTATAAAATTTTTTACAGGGGATAAAAACAATATAATGCTTCAAATAATAAATGGAAAAACAAAAAGTAGTGCAGGAGGAATATATATAACACCTGCAATCCTTGAAGAATTTCAAGAATTAGTAGGAAGTGAAAATGCAAGAGTAGAGGAGGTGGAATAGAAAAAGTGAATTTAGAAGAAAATGAAACAAACGATAGAAGATATGTTACTAAGAAAATGTTTGCAATAACAATTACATTAATTATTTTAGTAGTAGTAATAGCTTATGCAATTATAGTAATGTATTTTAATAACAAAATACAAGATGTTGTAGATGAGATGGAATCTCAAGATAGTCTTACTCTTGTACAAAATGATGATTGGGTAAATAATGTAATAGTAGAGTAAAAGATTAATAAAATATTAATATATTTTATTTGGATATAATTGACAGTATACATAAAATATGATAGAATAGTAGCGGATAAAAAAGGAGGGGATTTTATGGGTAAAAAGAAATATATATCAATTATTTCTTTATTAGTCATAGCAATTCTACTAATGATGAGCTCGACAATATTTGCATCTACCCTTTCAAAAGTAGAAAATCTTAAAGTCGAGGTAAACGGAAACGATGCACAATTAACATGGTCAGAAGTATCAAACGCTGATGGATATGATATATTTATTAACTTACCAGGATATGGATATATTAACATTGGTTCAGTATCACAAAATAGTGTATCCGTAATAGGTTTTTCAGAAAATGAAGTTTACACAGCAAAAGTAAGAGCTTATGAATATGTAAACAATGTAAAGCAAGTAGGTGAATTTTCTGGGGAAATAGATTTTGATACAAATATAGAAACTAATTTAGGTCAAGTAACAGGACTAAATGTTAGTGTTACTAAGAATTTTGCTACAATATCTTGGAATGGTGTAACAAATGCAACAGGATATGAAATTTATGTAGATATACCAAACTATGGTTATTTACATGTAGGTTCAGTAGAACAAACCTCAGCAATATTAACTGGATTTAATATTGATGGCGAATATGGCGTAAAAGTAAGAGCATATAAAGGAACAGATGCCAAGGATGGTTATGGAGATTTCTCATCTCAAAAGAGATTTACAATTAATAACGAAGAAGATGAGAAAATAGAATTGCCAAAAGTAAACAATTTATCAGTAAAAGTAAGCGGTAATACTGCAACACTAGATTGGTCAAATGTATCAAGAGCAGATATATATGAAGTATACTTGTCAAAGAACGGAAGTTCATATGAATTAGCAGGAACAGTAGAAAATAGTAATGCCACAATTTCAAACTTAGATTATGATACATCATATAAAGTAAAAGTAAGAGCATATAATAAAGAAGATGATGTATATGGCGAATTTTCAAGTATAAAAAGCTTTGAAACAGAAAGCGATGAAAAAATAGAACTAGGAAAAGTTAGAAATTTAACAGTAGAAGATGTAACTAAAAATACAGTGGAACTAGATTGGTCAAATGTGTCAAATGCGGACTTATATGAAGTATATCTATCAAAAAATGGTGGATCATATAAATTAGCAGGAACAGTAGAAAATAGCAATGCTACAGTTTCAAACTTAGATTATGATACACAATATAAAGTAAAAGTAAGAGCATATAACGAAGATGAAGACGTATATGGCGAATATTCAGATGTAAAAAGCTTTACTACTGATGAAGATGAAAAAATAGAATTAGGAAAAGTAAATAACTTAACAGTAGAAGAAGTAACTAAAAATACAGTAAAATTAGATTGGTCAAATGTATCAAATGCGGACTTATATGAAGTATATTTATCAAAAAATGGTGGATCATATAAATTAGCAGGAACAGTAGAAAACAGCAATGCCACAGTTTCAAACTTAGAAGAAGATACATCATATAGAGTAAGAGTAAGAGCATATAATGAAGAAGATGATGTATACGGAGATTATTCTAATGTAAAAAGTTTTACTACTGAAAAAGATGATAAAATAGAACTAAGCCAAGTAAAGAACTTAACAGCAGATGTAGATGGAAATACAGTAAAATTAGATTGGTCAAATGTTTCAAATGCAGATGAATATGAAGTGTACTTGTCAAAAAATGGAGGATCATACAAATTAGAAGGAACAGTAAGAAATAGCAATGCTACAATTTCAGGCTTAAGTTATGATACAACATATAGAGTGAAAGTAAGGGCATATAACGAAGAAGATGATGTGTATGGAGATTATTCATCAATAAAAAGTTTTACTACTGATGAAGAAGAACAAGAAGAGTTAGGTCAAGTAAAAAATTTAACTGTAGAGAATGTAAATGGAAATACAGTTAAATTGGACTGGTCAAATGTATCAAATGCGGATGAATATGAAATATATTTATCAAAAAACGGTGGTTCATATAAGAGAGAAGGAACAGTAAGAAATAGCAATGCTACAATTTCAGGCTTAAGTTATGACACAACATATAGAGTAAAAGTAAGAGCATATAATGAAGATGATGATATATATGGAGCTTATTCATCAATAAAAAGCTTTACTACTGACGAAAAAGAAGATATTGACGATGAAAGCGACGAAGTAGGAAAGGTAACAGGAGTAAAGGTAACTGTAACTGGAACTAACTCATATTTATATTGGAATTCAGTACCAGGTGCAGTAAAATATGAAATTAAATTTACTGTTCCTGGATATGGGGAAACAACATTATGGTCAGAAGGACCAGGTAGAGCAATAAACGGACTAACAAACAAAACAAGTAATTACACAGCAAAAGTAAGAGCATATAAGTATGTAAATGGACGTTTAGTAGCAGGAGAATATTCAGATATTATAAGATTCCATGGAAATTAATAAGAAAATTAAAAAAAAGCTTGATATTTATAGGAATATAGGATATAATATTTAAAGCATAAGATTTAGACGAAGAGTGGGAACAAATCCCACTCTTCAATCTTGAATGGAGGAAAATAAAAATGCCAAATATTGAAGAAAGAACAGAAGAAATTATTAAGCCAATTATTCAAAATTTGGGATATAGCATTTATGATATTCAATATGTAAAAGAAGGGAAAGACTATTATTTAAGAATATTTATAGATAGTAAAAATGGTATTGGGTTAGAAGATTGCGAAAAAGTAAATAATGCAATAACAGATATTTTAGATGAAAAAGATTATATAAAAGAATCATACTTTTTAGAAATATCTTCACCAGGAATTGAGCGTATTCTTAGAAAAGAACAGCATTTAAAAGATAATATTGGAAACAAAGTAAGTGTTTCTCTGTTTAAACCATTAGATAAGAGCAAACAAATAATAGGAACCTTAGAAAAATTTGATAATGAAAATATCTATATAAAGGATAAAGATGTATTAAAGATAGAAAGAAAAAATATAAGCTTAATAAAAACAGTATACGATTGGAATTAAAAAGAAAGGAGTAATATAAAAATGAGAAAAGTTGTAAAGAAAAATGCACCAGCAATTGATTCAACAGAATTAATATTAGCATTGGAGGACTTAGAAAAAGAAAATGGAATACCTAAAGAATATTTACTAGAATCAATAGAAACAGCTTTAGTAACAGCATATAAAAGAAACTTTGATTCAGCAGAAAATGTTAAAGTAACAATGGATTCAAAAACAGGAGAAATACATGTTTATGCAGAAAAAGACGTTGTAGAAACTGTAGAAGATCAACAATTACAAATTAATTTAACTGATGCCAAAAAGGTAAATAAAAACTTAGAAATAGGAGATAAAGCAGAAGTAGAAATAGTCCCTAAAAACTTTGGTAGAATTGCAGCTCAAACAGCTAAGCAAGTAATAGTACAAAAGATAAGAGAAGTTTCAAGGAATGTTTTATTTAATGAATTTAATGAAAGAAAGGGAGAAATTGTTTCAGGCATAGTTCAAAAAGCAGACGGAGGAGTTGTAGTATTAGACTTAGGAAAATTAGAAGGAGTTATGCCAGTAAAAGAGCAAGTTCCAACAGAAAAATATAGAGTTAATGATAAAATAAGAGCATATATATTAGATGTGGAAAGAGGGATAAAAGGTGCACCACAAGTTATTGTTTCAAGAACTGCACCTGACTTTGTAAGAAAACTTTTTGAATTAGAAATACCAGAAATATATGAGGGGGTTATTGAAATAAAAAGTGTTTCAAGAGATCCAGGTAGCAGAAGTAAGATAGCTGTGTATTCACCAAATGAAAATATAGATCCAGTAGGTTCCTGCGTTGGGCAAAAGGGAATAAGAATACAAAATATTATAAACGAATTACATGGAGAAAAAATAGATGT
>JAGHJM010000030.1 GCA_017886645.1 Clostridia bacterium | reverse complement strand
TTTATTGCTATTATAAATAATATCATATGTCTTTGTGTACTTTCCGTACTTTTTGTGAAAAAAACTATTTTTTTATAAATATTTCCAAACAAATCCTCCAGCGGTCTTCGTTTTTCCTCTACAGCAGTTTTGTATATTCGAACTACTAGTGTTTCCATCTTTCCAAGCTTCACTAGCTGAATTATATACTTTTAATAGTTCTCCTTCCTTAGTATATTTTCCAACCTTTTTTAAAGGTATTGTTCTTTTGCTAATATAAGCTGGTTTATCTTCATTATTCATATTATATGACTTTCCATATTTTCTATATTTTGATATTAATACTTTCTCTATTTTTCTTGCAACCCATCCATAGTGTGTTTCTGCAACTATTTCATGTTTTATGTTTTCCCATCCAAAAAATTTTATAGCATCATAAAATTCTTTATTGTCTTTGTATCCTTCGCCATTATTCCATCTTTGTTTTGGATTATGAGTTAATCCGACATAAGACCAATAGTTCGGACATGTATGTATATATATGTAAAATGGTTTTTCCTCTCTATAATTAATATTTTTATTTACTACATCATCCATTATTATCACCTAACTGTGCATATTTTATTAAAGCTGCTCCATGTAATTTTCTTGTATAATCATATTCCGCTTCTATTTCATTTGCGACTTCAGTTAAATTATATCCTCTTATATATCTAAAGTAAAGTATATTTTTATATGGTTGACTAAGTTTATTTATTTTATTTTCTATATTTATTTGTTTAATACGCAATTCCTTTAAATAATTTTCCATTTCATCTGTCAAGTCAATCAAAGCCACTAATGACTCAGCTTGACTATCTTGTACTTTCGGACTACCTTTTGGCATGTCTGATAATGTATGTGTAATTTTATCAATTAAGCCTCTTCTTTCTTTAATATCTTCTAGTCTTTCATCTACCCATTTTTTATCATAAATATAATCTTTTAATTCTTTTTTACTTTTTTCTAATTGATCTTTCTGTTCTCTTGTCATTTGTCCCTCCTTGCATTTATTTTTCTTTTAATAATAACTCTAAATATTTTAGCTTTTGCTTGCTGTCACTTACATGAGTTGCTAGTCTTGATTTACTTATACTATGTCCTTCAATCATGCTAGTTATATCTTCTTCTACTATATCATTTGCATCTATCCAATTGTATAATGCTTTTTCTAATCTCTCTTCTTTTGATAGTTTCATATCAAAATCTCCTTATATACTTCTTACTTTTATTTCTAATGCATCCGTTTCAAAGTCGTATCTTATATTTTTATTTGCTCTTTCATATATATTATTTAAGATATAGTACTCTGTTATATCATTTATTATCATTAATGTACCTTCTAAATCTGTTTCTGTTTCAATTTCACATATTGTTTCATCATCATTGTCTATATTTAATAATCTTATTTTCATAGTTTATTCTCCTTTCTCTAACATATTTCTATATGCTTCTTTTAAATCTACTTGTCCTATAAAATCGCAATCTTCTTTTGTTGTATTATAATCTGCATATATATTAACTTCATCATCAAACATATTTTCAACTGCAAATGGTTCTAAATAATAACCTATTTCATCTTCTTTATCTAATGCAAATTTAATATACACATCTAACTCTTTATTTTCTATCTTATTTAATTTATCAATTAATTCTTTTACTTTCATCTTTATTCTCTTTCCTCTAATAATTCTGGATTATCATATATATTGCCAATTACTTCCGCTTCTACATACTCTAAAGCTTGTCCAATAACATCACTGTCAAAGTAGTAATCTCCTATTGGTACTAATTGAAAATATCCGTATTTATCATTCCATTTTACACAAGCTCTATCTACATTTATCTTTACTATATCTCCCTCGTATATTTCTTTTCCATTTTATCTTTTAGTCCTGTGTACTGTCCTAATGTTTCTTTGTCTACTCTGTACCACATTGTTGCAAATAACATAGTCTCTTCTAATCCATAACTGCTGTCTAATTCAACTTCTTGAATAATATAAGTATTTCCATTTATATCATAAGCTAGTTGTCCATATACCCAGCCTATATCTTTGTTTTTTCCTCTAAACTTTATATCTCTCATACTTCCTCCTAACTTTTATAAAATAGTTCTATTTTTATACTTTTTTAATAAACTTGTACTACTTTTTTATATTAAGTTTGTTATTTTTGTATTAATGTTTTCTACTTATTTTGTATTTTTGATTTATTTCTTTAAATAAATCTATAACTCTGTATTTATTGTCATATTTGCAATACTTTTCTATTAACTCTAATAATGCATAATTTTCATCTTCGCATTCTTCATATTCTTTTCTGTAATTATATTCTTTATTTATTGTTTTTACTGTTTCTTCTTTTGTATATATATTACTCTCTATGTTTGATAATTGATTGTTAATAATAGATATTCTATTACTATCTATTGCAATTTTATCCCATTGCGGTTTTAAATCTGCTCTTAAATCTTTTATGCTTTTATTAATTTCTTTTTGTGTTGCTATTAATATTTCTAATGACTTTATTATTTTAAACATTCTATTCTCCTTTCACTTTATAACAATTTGCATTATATAATTCGTGTGTTAATATTGTTTCTATATCTTCTTCACTCCATACTCTACATATGTCTTTAAAATCACTTTTGCATATCGTAAATACTTTTTTATCGCTATTCGCTAAGTTTACTATGTTTAATATTCTATAGCCATTTACATAGTCTCCTACTTCTATTAAGTCTATTATGTTTTTGCTATGTTTTACTATATTTTCTTTTCTTAAGTAAAAACTATAATTGTCTCCATGTGCTCTTACTATATAAACTTCTCTGCTTATATCACTTTTTCTTATTCTTTTTATTTTATAAATGTATCCTCTGTTAG
>JAGHJM010000029.1 GCA_017886645.1 Clostridia bacterium | reverse complement strand
GAATTACACAAGAAAAGATTTTAAGGAGGGATTATGCTACAGTTAAGAAATATTACTAAAAATTATTTAGTAGGAGAAAGTGAAATACAGGCACTAAAAGGGATTGATGTAGAATTTAGAGAAAATGAATTTGTAGCTGTATTGGGACCAAGTGGATGCGGAAAAACTACTCTATTAAATATAATAGGTGGATTGGATAGATATACTACAGGAGATTTGGTGATTAATGGAAAATCGACAAAAGAGTTTAAAGACAAAGATTGGGATACATATAGAAATCATTCTATAGGATTTGTTTTTCAAAGTTATAACTTGATTCCTCATCAAACTGTACTTTCTAATGTTGAACTAGCTTTAACAATATCAGGAGTAGGAAAAAAGGAAAGAAGAAAAAGGGCAATAGAGGCATTAGAAAAAGTAGGATTAAAAGACCAAATAAATAAAAAGCCAAATCAGATGTCAGGTGGACAAATGCAAAGAGTTGCTATTGCAAGGGCTTTAGTGAATAATCCAGATATTTTACTTGCTGATGAACCAACAGGAGCATTGGATTCAGAAACAAGTTTGCAAATAATGGAGATATTAAAAGAAATATCAAAGGATAAGTTAATAATAATGGTAACACATAATCCGGATTTAGCAGAAACATATTCAAATAGAATAATAAAATTGCTAGATGGAAAAATTATAGACGATTCTAACCCTTATAAAGCAACTGAAAAAGAAATTGAAGAAGTAAAAAATAAGGAAAGCAAGACAGGAAAAGCATCAATGAAATTCTCTACTGCAATTCAACTAAGCTTAAATAATTTGATGACTAAAAAAGGAAGAACTTTTCTAACAGCATTTGCAGGAAGTATTGGTATTATTGGTATAGCATTAATAATGTCTTTATCTAATGGCATGCAGCAATATATAAATAAAGTAGAAGAAGATACCCTAGCTTCATATCCAATAACTATACAAGATGCAACAATAGATATGTCAAGCTTAATGACAAGTATGATGGGAACAGGAGATGAAGTAGAACACGAGGAAGATAAAGTTTATTCTAGAGAAATAGTAAATAACATATTAGAAACGATATCAAGTAAAATACAAACTAATAATTTAGAGGAATTTAAAAAGTTTATAGAAAATGGAAATAGTAATATAAAAGATTATATTAATGCTGTTCAATATAGTTATAATTTAGATTTGAATATATATAAAGAAAATGAGGATGGTAGTGTACAACAAGTAAATCCAAGTATAGTTTTTGAAAAATTGGGATTTGGGGATATTATAAATGCAAGAGATTCGAATGAATTTATGTCTTCATCAACTATGATGACAGATACTGACGTGTGGACAGAAATGTTAGACA
Source organism: Clostridia bacterium (assembly GCA_017886645.1). GTDB lineage: Bacteria > Bacillota > Clostridia > TANB77 > CAG-508 > CAG-273. Next base: position 17,964 of record JAGHJM010000029.1, on the reverse strand, counting down.
ATAAAGAATTAATAGAGTCACAATACGATGTTTTAGCTGGTAAATTTCCAGAAAATTATAATGAAGTAGTTCTTATAGTAGACCAAGATAATCAAATAAGTGATTATACATTATATTCTTTAGGAATTAAAGATATAAATGAATTAGATGAAAAAATGGAACAGATAGAAAATGGAGAAGAAATAACTTCTAATAATGAAGAAGAAAGTTATTCTTATGATGAATTATTAAACTATAGGTTTAAAATTATATTAAATACAGATTATTATGAAAAAGTAGGCGATACCTGGCAAGATATGTCAGACGATGAAGAATATATGAAAAATCTTGTTAGTAATGCTGAAGAAATTCAAATAGTAGGAATTATAAAGCCAAATGAAGCAACAGTTACTTCTGGTGGAGCTGGATTAATTGGATATGATAAATCTTTAAAAGAATATATAATAAATAGAATTAACGAAACAGAAATTGTAAAAGAACAAAAAGAAAATCCAGATATAAATGTTTTTACAGGAATAGAATTTCCAGAAAATAATGATGAAGAATTTAATTATGGTATGTTAACAGATAAACAAAGAGCATATATGGCTACTTTGTCCCAAGAAGAATTAACTAAATTAATAGAAACATATACAGAAAATGCATCAGCAACTTATGATAATAATTTGAAAAAATTAGGAGTAGTTGATTTAAATAAACCAAGCAGTATAAATATATATCCAAAAGACTTTGAGGCAAAAGATTCTATATCTAATATTATATCTACATATAATGATGAGCAAAGAGCAAATAGTAAAGAAGAAAATGTTATAAATTACACAGATTATGTTGGGATAATGATGGATTCAGTATCTACAATAATTGATGTAATCAGTTATGTATTAATGGCATTCGTAAGCATTTCACTAATAGTTTCTTCAATTATGATAGGTATTATAACTTATATATCAGTACTTGAAAGAACAAAAGAAATTGGTATTTTACGTAGTATAGGTGCGTCTAAGAAGGACGTTTCAAGAGTATTTAATGCAGAAACTCTAATAATAGGATTAGTTGCGGGAGTTTTAGGAATAGGAGTTACATTATTACTAAATATTCCGATAAATATAATAATAGAATCAATCGTAAATATTTCAACAATTGCTACATTACCAGTTGTAGGGGGAATAATATTAGTAGTAATTAGTGTGCTATTAACAATAATAGCAGGTTTGATTCCTTCAAGATTAGCAGCTAAAAAGGATCCAGCAGAAGTTTTAAGGACAGAATAAGATATTAATAAAATTTTATAAAACTATGGAGGTAAAAATGGGGAAGAAAACGAAAGAAATAAGTGGGATAACATTAATAGCATTAGTAGTAACTATAGTTGTTTTATTAATTTTGGCTGGGATAACAATAAATTTAATTTTTAACGATAATGGAATAATATCAAAGGCAAGAGAAGCTAAAGAAGAAACAGAAAAAGCTGTTAGTGACGAAAAATTGAAACTAGATTACATAGGGACTTTATTAGATTCGTATATTAATTCAGAAGAGGAAAATGAAAGCGAAATATTAAGAAATATTGTAGATATATTAGATATTAAAGGTTTGTATAAAATAGAATTCAAGATTAATGAGAATAGTATACAAATGAAACTTGATTGTATAAGGGGAGAAGAAGAGAATCTTCATAGAGAAGAAGTAGAAATAGAAGTTGCTGTTCAAGGTAATATTCAGAATATAGGTGTTAACAGTTCTAAAAAGATAGATAGCATAGCAGATGAAGCTAAATTGTTTGTAATAATACTGGAAAGTAGTGATAGCGGAAAATTACCTCCAGAAGTTGTAATGATTTCAGAAGCACAATATCAATATAAAGAAGAAGTATATAATTTAATAACTAATCTTAATAAAGAAGAAATGAGTGGATTGATTTATATAGAAAAATATACTCCAATTGATGTAGCTACATGGAAAGACGTACAAATATATAGTGAAAGTGCAATTGGTATAGGGGAAGATGGCAAAGTATATTATTGGGATATGGGAGAAAAGACAAGTTCTATGAGTGTAGAGTTTACACCTGTAATAGAATTACATAAAATAGAACAAGCTGAAGAAATATGCGACGATATATTAGTAGCCCAGTCAGGAAATTTAATCTATGAGATAATAGGTGAGAATTATTATGATACTATTGATTTTAGGAGACTTAATTTGACTAATATTGGACAAATAAAAAAATCTCAAAATAATATAATTCTTTGTGAAGATGGAAAAATATGGAGTAAAGATGGATTCTGTTTGAATGATGAATATGAAGAAATCAAAAATATTAAATTCAAAGATATATATTATAACTTAATGTTAGATATTGATGGAAATGTATGGCAAATAGATGCAAGTGACCAAGAATTGATTTGCTTAAATAATTTAACAGATTCAATTATAAAAGATATAAAAATTAAAAGAATAGAAGACAATCTATTGCTAGCTGAAAATGGGGAGTTATATATTTTAAATTATAGCAATAATATATCCAAGTTTAGTACAGACATTTTTATTAATGAAATTAAAGGTAATAGTAATGAATTCATTTGTGTTGATATTAATGGAGAACTATGGAGATATAATAAATATAGTAGTTCGCATGACATAGAAAAAATTGAAACAGATGGAAGAAAAATCATTAAAATATATAATAATGGATATGATGGAAATCCAATAGTAATAGATGAGAATAATAATATCTTACAATTAGAATATAATAATATGAGAATACAGATGGTATATAACAATATCAACAAGGTAAAATTCAAAAGCGTTTCTACATCTTATGGAGGAACGATGCTGTTAGACGAAGAAAATAATTTATATGAATTTGGAAAATTTATTAGGCTAAGGTAATTTAGTAAAAGTTAGCAGTTGTAAAATTGCTAACTTTTTGCTATTACGATTTAACTTTATGAATAAAAGAAATAATTATAGCTACTCTCTTGCTTGTGGATTTATGTTTTACAACCGTTAAAATAGTTGTTATATATTCTTGTTCTTCAAAATAGCAAGGAGTTCCACTAAAGTTAATAATAACATTTTCCGAACTACTAAATTCATAGTTAGTTATGTTGAAGTAAAAAAAATGCTATGTTATAATGGAAAAAATAAAAATATTGGAGGTGAACATTTTATTTTTTAAGTAATATTAATGATTAAAAAAATAATAAGAAACGAAAGGGGAAAAAATGAAGAAAAAAATTTTAATTATAGTACTTGTTGTAATAATTGTAATAGCAATACTAATTGGAGCAATAGTAATAGTTAATAATGTAACCAATACAGGCAATAATGAAAATAGTGCTAGTATTAATTCAAATAATTCAGAAGGAGAAAATAGTCAAGTAGCTTCAAGCGAATTTAGCTTTATATTTGATTTTTATGAGCTTTCAGAAGAATGGTGGAATACGCCAAATGAAGATTGGGGAGATGTAGGATATACTAATAGAGAAATTTATGATAATAGGGCTGAATCTGAGATAGGTAATACTACAGGAAAATTAAGAATGCGTCCACTAGATTTTTCAGAATATATAAATTTAGATTCAGAATATTATGTTTTAGAAGTTCAGAATAATAATTTTTTAACACCAGAATATTTGAGTACTTTAAGTGAAGAGAAAATGTACAATAATAATAGATTGTTTTTATATGCATTAGGAACAGACTTGTTCTTACATGAAGTAAGACTAAATGTTGACACCATTCCAGCTAATGTAGAATTAAATAATGAGGAATGGAAAATGGTATCAACTGAAAAGGGAATGTTCATGAATTTTGATGCTTATTATAAAATAAATGACGAATATTGCATACATTTAGAATTTCCTACACCAATTCTAGAAAAAGAATGGAATAATATGAGCGAAGATGATAAAGATTACTATGAACCTAAATATCCATATTCTGAAGAGGATGTAGAAGAATTGGTAAATAAAACAATGCAAACAATTTCTGTAAAAAAAGCAGAAGAAAATATAGAAGATGCAGAATTAATTAATGTAAAACTAGATGATATAAAACTAGATGAAAATATAACAATAAATATGAGTACAATGAAAATAATTTCTTGGAGTTCAGATACTGAAGGTACAGGACCACAAGTAGCTATTGGACAAAATATAATGATTTTAGAAAATGCAAATAATGATGTAATTTCTTTGTCAGAATATAGAGCATCTTCTGAAGAAAATATGAAAGAATTTCAACAAGAATATAAAAGTAGGGAGATGGAAGAATATATATATAATAATAAACAAATATATGTAACTTATTATAGTGATGATGCAGTAGAACAACTTAGAGGAAAGTATTTCGGAATAATGTTCCAAGTTGATGGACGTTGGTATGAAATATTTAATATGGGAGAAACTGCAGTAGATTCAAATGACTTGGACATAGATTCATGGGTTAGCAATATGTTAGAAGGGATAATATCAATAGCATAATTATATAAAAGTTAGCAGTTGTAAAATTGCTAACTTTTTGCTATTATATATACAAAAGAAAAAAGGAGAGATAAAATGAAACTAGATAAAGAAAATACTAAGCAAATAATAAAAATTGTAGTAATAGCAATTGTTTTACTTGTAGCTTTGTTAAATATAATTCAAATATGGGAAATATTTAAAGTGTTTTTAAATATATTATCTCCATTTATTTGGGGATTGGCTATTGCTTTTATTTTAAATATTTTTATGACTTTTTATGAAAATAAATTATTTAAATCAAGAAAAGCTAAAAAAAATAATAACAAAGAATTAAAACCAAAAAAGAATGGGATAAAAAGAGTGTGTTCAATAGCACTATCTATTATAACAATAATAGCAGTTATAACTATAATAATGTTATTAATAATTCCTCAATTTGTGGAAGTAATAAAAAATTTAGTCATAAATATACCAGACTATTTAGAAAATTTAAAATTTTTTGCAATGGATATAACTGAGAAAGTGCCAGAAATTAATAATTTTATACAAAACATTCAAATTGATACAGAGGCATTAAGAAATGGAATAATAAATATTTCTAAAGATGTATTAGATATAACTGTAAATCAAGTGTCAAATTTATTTAGTAATGTTGTTAATTTTTTCATAGCCATAGTATTTGCAGTATATATTTTAGCAAATAAAGAGGGATTAAAAGTTCAAGCAAAGGAATTTATATATGCACGTTTAGATAAAGAAAAGGCAGATTACATATTAAAAGTAAGTAGATTATCAAGAGATTCTTTTAGAAATTTCTTAACAGGACAAGCAAAAGAAGCAGTTATTTTAGGAGTGTTATGTGCAATTGGTATGTTAATACTTGGAATTCCATATGCCGGACCAATTGGAGCACTTACTGCTTTAACAGCCTTTGTACCAATAGTAGGAGCTTTTATAGGTGGATTTATAGGAGCGGTTTTAATTGTAGCAGTAGACCCAATTAAAGCTATAATATTTATTATATTCATAATAGTTCTTCAACAAGTAGAAGGAAATTTAATATATCCACATGTAGTTGGAAAAAATATTGGACTTCCAAGTATTTGGGTACTAGTAGCTATAACAATCGGTGGAAGTTTATTTGGAATTATGGGAATGATAGTAGGACTTCCAATACTTTCTATAATATATGCAATTGTTACTGAAAATACAAAAAATAAAATAAAAGAAAAAGGATTAGAAGAAAAATTTGAAAATACACAAGTTTAATCATATAAACTAAGTAATAATACAAACTCTCTTTGAATACAATGTACAAAACATCGTATTTAAGGGGGTTTTTCATTTGGAAAAAATGTATATAGAAGAAAGAGCCATAAAATTAGCCCAGTACATAATAGATAGTAAAGACACAGTACGAGGAGCAGCAAAAAAATTTGGCGTAAGCAAAAGTACGGTACACAAAGATGTAAGTGAAAGACTACTTAAGATAAATCCAATATTAGCACATGAGGTAAGAAACATATTAGATGAAAATAAAGCGGAAAGACATATAAGAGGAGGGATGGCTACTAAATTAAAATATAGCCACAATGAAGGAAAATGTGGCTAATATTTTTTAATATAATATAACATATTGTTCATATATTTTAGTATTAAATTCAGAAATGTTTGTGTATACATCTTTATAATTTTGCAAAGTAGATTCTGTAAGTAAATAAACATTTCCCTTTTCTAACGATGACGGAATTGAAAAATAAACATTACCAATCACATCAATAGATTGCCACATTCCGTCAATATTACTTTTTTGAACATTTTCTATATAATATGGAGTAGGAACTTCATTATATATTAAGTAAAACACATAACATGAATTTATAGAATTATCAATATATAATTTTTCATAATCCATGTTAGAAGCTTCTATAATTGCTTCTTTGAATCCAACTCTCATATAAGAACTTATGGTATCTTGATAATCGGTATAATAATAATGCTGTAATAATATAAAGAAAATCAAGTATATAACTAAAGGAACAATAGCAAATTTTTTAAATGATATGATTCCATATGCAATATAAAATGTAAGTGGGATAAAAATAGTGTTTATCCTATTTATTGCTCCGTCAACCATAAACATAAGTAGTAAACTTGCAATGAATAAGCAATTCATAAACGTGTATACAGGTGATTTAAAATGGTTACGAATAGACTTTATAAGTCCAATAATAATAAATGGAATGGTTAACCACGCATTATAAAATAATCCATAAGGAGCAGTATAATTAAGTGGATTTCCATCATTAGTACATAGCATTGCAACGTTATTTGCAAACTTTTGAAAAATACTAGAAATGCCAGAGCTTAAAGAAGTAATTTCTTCAAAACGTACGGTTCCAAGCTTAGGGATAGTAATAGGACCTAACTTGATTGTTGCTAAATCAAAATAATTTATAATAACAAATAAAATCATAGGTAATGCAACCAAGGCCACTATTATTAAATTAATTATAGCTTGTTTAATAGTAAATTTTTTAGATATGATTAATGATATATATGTAATTAATAATGCAATTGGAACAAAGAAATATGAGGTACCATATGAATAAGTAGAAAGTCCAAAGATTATACTAGAAACCCATATACACCAAGTTCTTTTATTAACTATACCATAATGCATTGCGGATACTGCCCATAAAATTAAATCAGGGAATAAGTTAGACTCTAATCCCCAGCGAGATTTCATTAAATGCCATGGGAATATTGCAAATATTAATGTAAAAACAAAAGCTTTTTTATTGCCAAAAGCAGATTTCATGAAATAGTAAAATACAAGTAGAGAAATGCACCCAACTAAAGCCATTGGTAGTCTTATGGCTAAATTAGTTAACCCAAAAATTTGAATAAAAGGAATCATTAGATAGCCATATAACGCATTTTGCCCACTACCCCAAGCAATAAAATGAATAGGAAAAGATTCACCATTTCTGCCAATACCATAATTAGCAACAGACCATGCATCATATACAGCAGAACCTTCATCCTGATTTAATCCAACAGGGTAAATGTCTATATAAATTAACCTAGCAAAACATCCAATAAAAATAACTAAAATTGATAAAATAGAAAAAACGTTATTTTTAAAGAAAACTTTTTTATCTTCAGCCTTTTTACATTCAATAATTAATTGAATAATAGGCAACAAACAAAAAAATAAAGAAATTAAAATTGTTACAAAAACATTCATAAAACATACCACCTCAAAATTACTGTCAAAATTATAATCTAAAATACCTAATAAAGCAAGAAAAAAAAATGTGGTAATTGGGGACGTTTCCAAAATGATTAAATGTGGTAATTTGGAAACGTCCCTAATTACCACATTTAGGTAATTAGGGACACATCTAAAGATAGAAATATGTGTTTGTTAGTTATTATAATTATTATTTTGTCTTTGTTCTTTTCTTGCTTTTCTACAAGTAGCACATCTTTGAGGTTCATTTGTAAATCCTTTTTCTGCGTAAAATGCTTGTTCACCTTCGGTAAAAATAAATTCTGCACCACAGTCTTTACATGTTAATGTTTTATCTGGCATTATAACTACCTCCTTTTTATAATTTTGATATTTAATATTTTTGATCACTATTGATACTTTTTCTTATCAAAAAAATAAGGAAATAGTTAAAAAATTATTAAACTCATTTAAACTCTTTCAAGTCAAACTTATTATAGCATAAACAAAATTTTAGTACAAGAGTTTGATTAAATATATTTTTCATGATATAATTAGATAGAATTTTTATAATTATTACAATTAGGAGATGTAGAAATGAAAAAAGTAACTTTAATCATACCAATGTATTATGAAGAAGAAGTAGCACAAGAATGTTATAATAGAGTAATAAAAGTTTTAAAATCTATTCAAAATTATACATATGAAATTATATTTATTAATGATGGAAGTAAAGATAAAACATTACCAATACTTGAAGAGATTGCATCTAAAGATAAAGATGTAAAAGTTATTTCATTTTCTAGAAATTTTGGACACCAAGCAGCTGTAACGGCAGGACTAAAAGAAGTTACAGGTGATGCTATAGTTATAATTGATGCTGATTTACAAGATCCACCAGAACTTATTCCAGAAATGTTAAAACATTGGGAAGAAGGATATGAAGTAATTTATGGAAAAAGAAAAGCACGAAAAGGAGAATCAGCTTTCAAATTATTAACAGCCAAAATGTTTTACAAAACTTTAAATGCGTTATCTGATGTAGAAATTCCAAAAGATACAGGGGATTTTAGATTAGTAGATAGAAAAGTTGTAGATGTAATAAATCAAATGCCAGAGCATAATAAATTTTTAAGGGGATTATTTAGTTGGGTAGGTTTTAAGCAAGAAGCTTTTGAATATGAAAGGCAGGAAAGATTTGCAGGAAAAACAAAATATCCATTAAAGAAAATGCTTAAACTAGCATCAGATGGAATAATAGGATTTTCTACTAAACCATTAAAATTAGTAGGTGGACTAGGAATAATTACAATATTAATATCAATAGGAATACTAATATATTCGTTAATCTCCTATTTTATAGGAAATAATGTTCAGTCAGGTTGGACTTCTATAATTGTTACAGTTACATTATTAAGTGGGGTACAACTTCTATCATTGTGGATAATATCAGAATATATTGGAAGAATTTATGATGATGTAAAGAAAAGACCACAATATATAATTAATAAAAAAATAAATATAGATTAAAAACTATACGGAGAAAAGATGAGAGAGAGAACCAAAAGTATACTATCAGATTTAATTATATTTTCTGTTATATTGTTAGCAATTGCATCTGTAGTAATACTAAAACCAATAAACAGTTTAGATGAATTATGGAATTATAATTTTGCAAGTAATATTTCAAAAGGGCTTGTACCATATAAAGACTTTAATATGGTGCAAACTCCTTTATTACCGTTAATTAATTCAATTTTTCTTATGATATTTGGAAACGAGCTAATAGTAATGAGAATATTAGCCTGTTTTTTATGTGCAGGAAACTTATTTATGATGTATAAAATCTTAAACTTATTTAATGTAAATAAGGGGATTGGTTTATTTTCAGTTATAACAGTATTTTATGTACTTAAAGATCATTTTTGTATAGATTATAACTTTGCTGTTTTGTTTGTATTACTAATTATAATTTATATAGAAATAAAACAAAGGATGTCAATTAAAAAATTAAGAAATATTAATAATGAATTAGAATTAAATAGAGAAAATATAAGTATATTAAACTTTAATATAAAGGTTGATTTATTATTAGGAATACTTGCAGGGATATGTATAGCTCTAAAACAAAGTACGGGGCTAATTATAGCTATTGTATTAATTGGATATAATATTTTAATGGTAAGAAGTAAAAAGGACTTTATGATATATTTAAAAATTGCAGGAATTCGTACTTTAGGAGTAATGATACCATTAGTATTACTGTTAATATATTTATTAATTACTAATTCTTTTACAGATTTTTGGGACTATTGTGTATTAGGATTGAAAACATTTAACAATAAAATTCCATATTTAAAATTATTTGATAATGAATTGGATTATATAAAGGTTTCATGTGTTTTAATGCCAATATTGATAATTGCTTTATTTATATTGGCTATTATAAAGAGAAAAGATGTATTACTAATTTTAACATCATTTGCAATTGCATCTTATTCTGTGGTATATCCTATTGCAGATGAAATACATTTTCTTATAGGAATTTTTCCTGGATTTGTATTATTATTTTACAGTTTAGATATATTAATTAAAACAATAACACGTAAGGAAATTATAGAGATATGGCTTAAGTATTTTCTAATATTTATGGCAACTGGATTGACTCTATGGTATGGGTATGAAGTGTTTCCGGAAGTTAAAAATTATTTTCAAACAGAAAAAAGTGATTTAGAACATTTTTCGAATATTATAGTAACAGACTATACTTATGAAAAAATAAAGGTAATTGAATCGTTTGAAAAAGTACAAGAACAAACAGTATATATTTTAGATTCAGAAGCGGCACTTTTTCATATTCCAATGGATATATATTATAAAGATTATGATATGTTTTTAAAAGGAAACTTGGGTTCAAATGGAGAAGAAGGACAAATAGAACGTCTAGAAGAAAAAGAAAATATTATAGTATTAATAAAATCAGATGGTGTAGCTTTAAATTGGCAAAATCCAAATAAAGTAAGAGATTATATAAAAAATAATATGGAATATGTAGGTACAGTACTGTATTTTGATGTATATAAGAAAGATTAAATATGCTATTAATGGATATTTTTTTCATAAAAAAATGTATTTGCAATCATAAATATATATGTTATAATAAACCGTATGAAAGGTGGTTGATAATATGTCAGTATTAGTAACAGGAGGAGCTGGCTATATAGGAAGTCATACAGCTGTAGAGTTACTTAATCAAGGAAGAGATATAGTTATAATAGATGACTTCTCAAATAGTAAACCTGAAGTTTTAGAAAATATAAGAAAGATAACTGGAAAAGATTTTAAGTTTTATCAAATAGATTATTCAGATAGAAAAGCTTTGGAAAACGTATTTGAAGAAAATAATATAGATTCAGTAATAAATTTTGCAGGATTTAAAGCAGTTGGAGAATCAACTAAAAAACCAATAGAATATTATATAAATAATGTATCTGGAGCTTTAGTTTTATTTGATACAATGAGAAAATATAATGTAAAGAAATTTGTATTTAGTTCATCTGCAACGGTATATGGCGAAAAAAATCCTATACCATATGTGGAAACAATGGAAACAGGAAAAGCATCAAGCCCATATGGAAGTACAAAAGTATTTATAGAACAAATATTAGAAGATATATATAAATCAGATAATGAATGGGATATTGCACTTCTAAGATATTTTAATCCAATTGGGTCACACGAAAGTGGGCTTTTAGGTGAAGAACCACAAGGAATACCAAATAATTTAATGCCATATATAGTAAGAGTTGCATGTGGACAATTAAAAGAATTATCTGTATTTGGAGGAGATTATGATACTCCAGATGGGACATGCATAAGGGACTATATACATGTAGTAGATTTAGCTAAAGGACATATAAAAGCATTAGAAAAACTAGAAAAAGAAAGAAGCGGAATATTTACGTATAATTTAGGTACAGGAGTAGGATATAGTGTTTTAGATGTTGTAAAGACATTCGAAAAAAGTACTGGACAAAAAGTTGCGTATAAAATAGCAGATAGAAGAGCAGGGGACTTACCAGCTTTTTATGCAAATGCAACAAAGGCAAAAGAAGAGCTTGGATGGATTCCTGAAAAAACTCTTGAAGATATGTGTAGAGACTCTTGGCATTATATTGAAATGAGAAGTAAATCTTAATGTGTTGAACATTTATATTATAAATAAAGGTCAAAATATTTAGACTAAAAGTTTAATATTTTGACTTTTTTATAATAAAGTAAACTTTAATGTTAAAATATTATTAATAATATTCACGAAGAAAAATATTTATGGTATAGTTTATATAATAAAAGAAGAAAGGAGCACATGATGTATATAGCATCATGTAAGTAGTATACATGTCAAGAAGGGAAAAAAGTAAAGTAAAAAATAATTGGATCTTTAAAGTGATAGTTGTAGCAGTTTTTTTAATACTTGTAATATTAGTTTTAAAAATATCAGGAAATTATGTAAGAAATGATATAGTAGGAAAAATTAATTTAATAATAAATAATAGCAATGTTACAGAAGATTTGAAAAAAGATATTTTTATAGATGAAAATGATGTCATATATATATCTAAAACAGATATTACAAACTTTTTTGACAATTATATTTATTATGATGAACAATATAACCAAATAATCACAAGTTCAGAAAATAAAATAGCTAATATGGTTGTAGGAGCAGAAACAGCTATTGTGAATAATGCTGAAATAAAACTTGAAAGTCCAGTAATAGAACAAGATGGAGAATATTATATTCCTTTTTCAGAATTAGATGATGTATATAATGTAAGCATACAAAAGGTAAATGATGTAATTATAGTAGATTCATTAAATAGAAAATATCAAATAGCAACGAGTGCAAAAAATATAAATGTAAAGTCACAACCTACGCTTTTATCACGTACAGTAGATAAAATTGAATCAGGAGATACTGTTGTTATATCAAATAGAAGTGATGATATTACTAAAGATGGATGGAAAAGAATTAGAACTAATAATGGAAAGCTAGGCTATGTTAAAGAAAGCGACTTGGGACAAATTAACACTATAAGAGAGGATATTACAGCAACTTCACAGATTGATGGAAAAGTAAGCCTAGCATGGGAATATTTTTCAAAATATGGACAAGCACCAGAAAGATCAGGGCCAATGGATGGTGTGAATGTAGTTTCTCCAACATTTTTTAGACTAGAAATGTTAGGACAAGGAAATGTAGAAGAAAATGTAGGAGAAGCAGGTATAAACTATATTAATTGGGCACATAATAATGGAATTAGAGTATGGGCAATGCTTTCAAATGAGTCTATGGCAGATACTACTTCAGAAATAATGAATGACTATCAATTAAGAAATAAACTAATAAATAATATAGTAAATTTAATTGTGGAATATGACCTAGATGGTATAAATATAGATTTCGAAAATATGTATATGGAAGATAAAGAACTATATAATAGATTTTTAATAGAACTAGAACCAAGACTAAACGAAATGGGAAAAGTTTTATCAGTAGATGTAACAGCACCAGACGGGTCAGAAATGTGGTCACTATGTTTTGATAGACATACAATTGGAAATGTTGCAGATTATATTATATATATGGGATATGATCAATATGGAACTTCTACAGTTGGTACCACTGCTGGATGTGATTGGGTAGAAGCAAATATAAATAAATTTTTAGGACAAGAAGGAGTAGAAAAAGATAAATTAATTTTAGCAATTCCATTCTACACTAGATTATGGGTAGAGGGAGATGAAGATAGCCCATATACAGTTGATATGAAAGACATAGACGAAGTAATACCAGCTGATGCTCAAAGACAATGGGATGAGAACTTAAAACAATACTATGTAGAATATACAGAAAATGGTGCAGTTCACAGAATGTGGATAGAAGATGCAAGATCAATAGAAGCAAAGATTTCATTAGTAAAACAATATGATATAGCAGGAGCAGCATATTGGGAAAAGGATAGAGAATCAGATGATGTATGGGCAATAATAAAAGAAGCCTTAAAATAAAAAAACATGCAATTGGGGACGTTTCCAAATTACCTAAATGTGGTAATTTGGAAACGTCCCCAATTACCACATTTATGGTAATTAGGGACACATCTAAAATAAAAGATTATTAATATTACTACATTTAGAAAATAATATTAAAAAATAGGAATAAAAAAAAATCACCAAAATAGAATTTTAAAACAGGCAGGTGATTTTATTTTGTTTACATTGTATATTAAAGAAATAGGTGGACAAACTACTTTTTTAAAAAAATATTTTAAAACTATTAACATTGAAAAAATAAATAATGGATACATTTTTACTATGCTTTTTCATATTAATCGTAAGAGAGAAGAAATTTCTTTATTAAATAAAATATTTTATAATTTAGTAATAAAAAAAATAAAAAAATTTATAATAGAAAATTCTATTGAGGGAATAGTAGTATCTAGAGAATTAATAAAAAATGATTACTTTATGCAACAATTAAAATCTAAAAAAAAGCAAGATAGTATTGAAAAGGTAAATAATAATAAAAATATAAATATTGATTTCAATAAAATAAAACTTATAGATGGAAGTATTTTATTTGAATATATGGCATATGATGTTGTTAAATATATAATGAAAATTCAAAATAAGGAATGTAACTTAGAAGATATATATATATTAATTAATAATTTTAACAAACATGATATTATAGAAAATATTTTATTTTTTATTTCAAAATTTAGAAATGTAAATATTATTACAGAGAATATAAATGAATTTAAAAAAGTAGAAGAAAAGATATATAAAGAAACAGGAATTTATGTAACTGTATCAAACAATAAAAGAAAAAGCCTAAAAAGAGCAAAATATATAATAAATATAGATTTTGGAGAAAACTTAAATAGGTTTAATTTGTATAGAAAAGCGATAGTAATAGATTCAAAAAAATACAATATTAAAAATTTTGAAGGAATAAAAATAACTAATTTTGATATAGATGTATGTGAGGAAATAAAAGATTATTTTAGAAAATATAATTTATTGAATATAACTAATCTTGCAATATTATATGAAACTACAATAAATAAAAATGATAAATTTATGGATGTACGAAAGAAAATAAAAGATTCAGAAATTATAGTAACAAAATTATATGGGAACAACGGAGTAATTGATGAAAATGAATATAAACAACTTAATTTGAATAATTATAGTTAAAAAAAATACTATTGACAAAATTATTAAAATGTTTTAATATAGAGTGGATAAATTTGAGGGACTTCAAATTTATTTTTTGTATATTATAAACAAAACAATATAAGACAAAAAGGAGGTAAGGCATATGGGAGAAGAAAAAGAAATCTTGTTAACGCAAGAAGGATATGATAAACTAGAGCAAGAACTTGAAACATTAAAAACAGAAAAAAGAACAGAAATAGCAGAAAGAAGAAAGGTAGCATTAGGCTTTGGCGATTTATCCGAAAATTCTGAATATGATGAAGCTAAGAATGCACAAGCTGCTAACGAAACTAAAATAGCTGAATTAGAAAATAAATTAAGATATGCTAAGATTATTGATGAATCAGAAATAGACACAAAAACAGTACAAGTAGGAAATACTGTTAAAGTTTTAGATATAGAATTTGACGAAGAAGTTTCTTATACAATTGTTGGTTCAACAGAAGTAAATTTGGCAGAAAATAAAATTTCAAATGAATCTCCAATAGGAAAGGCTTTATTAGGAGCAAAGAAGAATCAAGTAGTTGAAGTTCAAGCTCCAGCAGGAATAATGAAATATAAAATATTATCAATAACAAAATAAAATAAAAGCATTGTATTTTTACAATGCTTTTTTGATGCTTTTTATATACTTTCTAATGCAATTTTAATCATATTATTTAAGCTTTTTTCTCTTTCGGAAGCAGTACTACTACGCTTGTCAGCAAGGGAATCTACTACTGTTAATAAACATGAAGCTTCTTTATTAAGATAGTTTGCAATATAGAATAAAGCAAAAGCTTCCATTTCAGCTCCAATTATATTTAGATCTTTAGGAAATCTATTTATTAATGCATCTAGATTTTCTAAATATCCATCGAAACAATCTGAACATAAGGTGTTTCCCTTTGCATAATGTATATCTAATCTTTGAGCTGTATATTCAATTTTTTTATTTAATAAATTACTAGATTGCATTATGTGACAATCTTTAGAATTCCATTCATATGCAAAATTGCCCTCTGTATAGGATTTGTCTACTAACAATATATCAAATAAATCAATGTCTTTTGTATAAACGCCACATGAACCAATCCTAATAATATTTTCAACATCATAAAACTTATAAAGTTCGTAACAATATATTCCCATGCTAGGCATACCCATACCAGAAGAAAATACTGTAATTTTTTTATCCTTATAATTACCAGTATACGCAAGCATATTTCTAACAGTATTTACTAATTTTACATCAGTTAAAAAATTTTCAGCAATATACTTAGCACGTAAAGGATCTCCTGGCATCAATACATTTTTTTCAATATCTTCTTTTTGAGCATTACAATGAATAGTCATAAACATTCCTCCAAAATAAAAACTTCAAATTTATTATAACATAGTAGTTGTACAAATACTATATTTATTAAACAAAATCAAGATGTGTCCCCAATTACCTGAATGTGGTAATTGGGGACGTTTCTTAATTACCACATTTAGGTAATTTGGAAACGTCCCTGATTACCATATTTGTGAATATTTTGTGAAATTTAGCAATATATATTGACAAGTGCTAAAAAAAGGTATAAATTATATTAGCAGTCGGTAATAAAGATTGCTAATAATACATATAATAATGTATGCAGGATAAACCTACATAATTTTAAAGGAGGTAATTTTAATGTTAAAACCATTATCAGACAGAGTTATAGTAAAAATGACAGAGAAAGAAGAAACTACAAAAAGTGGAATTATTTTAGCAGGTAATGCACAAGAAAAATCACAGATAGCAGAAGTTCTTGAAGTAGGACCTGGTGAGTTGGTAAATGGAAAAAGAGAAGAGATGACAGTAAAAAAAGGTGATAAAGTATATTTAAGTGAATATGCAGGAACTAAAATAAAATATGAAGGCGAAGAATTAGTTGTTGTAAGAGAAAGTGAAATTTTAGCAATAGTGGACTAATTTAATAGTATAAAATTATAATTATAAAATGATTGGAGGAATTTTATTATGGCAAAGGATATTAAATATGGAGAGGATGCCAGAAAAAGTTTATTAAATGGCGTAAATAAATTAGCAGATACTGTAAAGGTAACATTAGGACCAAAGGGAAGAAATGTTGTATTAGATAAAAAGTTTGGTGCACCACTTATTACAAATGATGGTGTAACTATAGCAAAAGAAATAGAGTTAGATGATCCATTTGAAAATATGGGAGTTCAAATTGCAAAAGAAGCTTCTATAAAAACAAATGATGTAGCAGGTGATGGTACAACAACAGCTATGGTTCTTGCTCAAAGTATGATTAGAGAAGGTGTAAAAAATGTTGCAGCAGGTGGAGACCCAATGGCTATAAAAAGAGGTATGGACAAAGGAACAGAAGCAGCAGTTGCAGCATTAAAGAAAATAAGTTCACCTGTAAATGGAAAAGATGATATAGCAAGAGTTGCAAGTATATCAGCTAATAACGAAGAAGTTGGAAACTTAATTGCAGATGCAATGGAAAAAGTTACAACAAATGGAGTTATTACAATTGAAGAATCAAAAACTTCAAATACAGAGTTAAATGTAGTAGAAGGTATGCAATTTGATAAAGGTTATGTATCACCATATATGGTAACAGATACAGAAAAAATGATAGCAGATATGGATAACCCATACATTTTAATCACAGATAAGAAAATAGACAATATCCAAGACATACTTCCATTACTAGAAAATGTAATGAAAATGTCAGGAAAACTAGTTATTATATGTGATGATATAGAAGGCGAAGCTTTATCTACATTAATCCTTAACAAATTAAGAGGAGTTCTTAACGTAGTAGCTGTTAAAGCACCTGGATATGGTGACAAACGTAAAGAAATGCTACAAGATATAGCAGTTCTAACAGGTGGTGAAGTTATAACTTCAGATTTAGGATTAGAACTAAAAGATACAGAAGTAACTCAACTTGGTAGAGCAAAACAAGTTAAAGTAGAAAAAGATAAAACGATAAT
>JAGHJM010000028.1 GCA_017886645.1 Clostridia bacterium | reverse complement strand
TCTCTTACATCATATCCTCTGTGATAAACTGCATTTACTAAAGCCTCTTCTATTGCTTGATATGGGTAATTAAAAAATCGTATTGCTTCTGCTTGTCCATCTACTTTTAAAATTTTTTCTTCAATTAATATATTACTGATATAAGTCAAAGCACTTTTTATCATACTATCTATTGGTCCTCTAAATATTCTTTCTGTCATGTCGTCACCTTCTGGACCATTCCTTAAATCTACTACTTCTATTTGCGAATATGGAAAGAATTTTTGTGGATCATCATTAAAAAACATTAATCCAACATTCAAAGGTTTCATATATTCTGGTGTTCCATCTATAATTCTCATACTTTTACATAAATCAACAAAATCCATCTTTTCAGATTCTTCTAGTAAATCACTTTTTATTTCATATAAATAATTTTGAATAAGTGGTAATTTCAAATCTTGAATTTCTGCTTCATAGTTCATTCTATCATCAAAGGGAATAGTTCTTGCCATATCATACAATTCTTTTTGTTCTGTTTCTGTTGCCTTTACTGTGCTTGACATTTTTCTTATATAATATGAGTATCCTTTTGAAAAATCTTTATCCAATGTTATTGGACATTTATATGGTCTTGTTTGTCCTCCAAAACACCATACTACCAATATATTTTTATCTTTATATTGTGCTACATCTACGATTGGCGTATATGATGGTTGAATTAATTTACATTTTGCTAATAAATCTTTTTGAATTTTATCTATCTCAGATGATTCAAGACCTGTTATTGGCATTTTAGGTCTACCATTTTCTTCTTCAACACCAATTAAAATATATCCACCGCCCCAGTTATCTATATCATTTGCAAACGCACAAATTGTATGTAATATTGGCTCTGGATTCCAATTTTTCTTTAATTCTAATCTTGCATTTTCTACAATATTTTCATTTAATATATTTTCTATACTTGTAGGTAATTTCATTTTTTCACCTTATCTTTCTACATCTTTAATTCTATGTCTATAATATTGCATAACTTCTGTGCTTCTAGAAAAAACTCTTAAATTTCCTGACTCCATTAATCTTCTTTTTATCTCAAATTCTTCTGAAATAGGATTATAGAATAATATTCCTTTATCCGAAAAATGGATTGTTTCTTCTGTTTTTTTTTCTCCAAATATGCTTCCTACTACAACATCTCTAACACCATATTTTCGAATTACATCTTTATATAATTCTATATCTTGCTTAGTTATTCCCTTTAATACTGGTTTCATGTATAATGCTGTTGGTATATTCAATTCTTTGGAAATTTCAAATGTGTTAAATCTTTTGCTAGGTGAATCTGTTCCTTTTTCAACAGTATCCCATTTACTTATTGTAGCCGAACTAACAAATACAACTAATTGCCCTAAATATTCGATTAAACTTCCAAACTCTTTGACTTCTTCTAACATGATTTCTTTCTTGGTAGATAGTTGTACTTGATTTCCTTTTTTCAAAAAATATTTTATTAACTTTATTGTTTCTGGTTTGTTATTATCATCCCAGCACTCTGAAAAACAGCCTAGAGTTATTAATGTATCTCTTGAAATTCTAGCTCGCTCTATTTCTTCAATCAACTCTTCTGCCTTTCTTACTTTTCCGACTATACTACTATTATCATATCCCATTTTACCCAAATAGCAATATGAACATTTTCCAGTACATCCTAGACATGTATTTACAAATATTCTTTTATTATCTTTTGAATATAAATAACCTGTATCTATCATTTTTTTACTATTCCTTTATCAGTCATTGATTTATATTATATAATAAATTTGTTTTTATCTTTGAATTTGTTTATCTACTAAGAAATCTACTCCATAACTTCCAATAGATTTAGTTGCAACACTAACAGCTGTTTTTAATGATTGTACAGGATTTCGTGTTCTAGACATCATAGCAAGAAACACACCTGTAACAACATCTCCGGCTCCCGTCTTATCAACTACAGGTTTTTCTTCTGTCTCTGCAATAAAAGACTTATCTTTATATTCATATCTACATCCACATTTTCCCATTTTTATTATCTTAACAGGTGCTTTACAATCTAATAAATTTGTATACTCTTTATCTATAAAAGCTATATCAACACTATCGAAAATTCTTTTTATAAATTCTGATTCTTGTTCCATATAAGCTTCATGAGTATCTATACTTATGATAGCTTTAGACTTTTTCCTAATCATATCTATAAATTTTTTTTGCATATCGGGAAAATTTGTAGCTATATGTATGTATTCTGCATCGAAATATTCTTCTGGGAAATCTTCAGGTGTTATCAATGTTTCTTCGTATATTTCTGGTCTAAATGTTCTAGTTTGTCCATCATCTGAAATATAAGAATGATGGAATTTAGTAGTAGGACTAGTCATTATTCTTTTTAGTCCTGTTAAATCTACATTTGTACTTTTTAATGTAGACATATCAAAATCATTCCCTACTCTTGCTACAATACCTGTTCTCGTAAACAAACTAGATGGAATTAATGAATAATAACCTGCACCACCTTTATTTACTACAACTTTATCTCTTCCATTATCTCTACCTGGAAAAGTATTAACATCAAAAGCAATATTACCTACTATTATAACTTTTATTTTTTCTTTCATTTTATTCCTTTCAACTTATCTACCGCATAACATCTTGCGATTTTAAATATTTAAAACTTTAAATTCTTCACTATTTTTTATGTTTTAATATTGACATATTACTTATTTTTACTACTTTCTATTAATTTATCAAAGTCAGATTTATATAATTTATCTTGTATAACTCTGTATTTTTCAAATTCCGTTAAAGCTTTTTCTTTTGCTATTTCATGTGATATCTTACCAGCATCTTTTAATACATCTCTGTCATCTGATAATAAATATTTGTCTATTCTGTTTGCCCAATCTTCCATAGTCATAGGAATATTTCTTTTTGCTCTTGCTTCTGCTAAATCCAAGAAAGCCGAAACAATAAGTTCTAATTGTTCTAGTTCTTCTTTCTTTAAGTAATTTTTTGCTATTACTACATCAGTTTCTATTATTTTACCATTTGGAGAATTTTTCCAGTTGGTTAAGTTCATATGTTCTTTTGTATGATCTGCTCTATTATAAATTATCTCTGCTGCTGTTTGATGAGTTACTGCATAATGCATTTTATTTTGAACTTTTTTAAAAAAATTAATTGTTGTAGGGGATTTACTATCATAGTCAATAGATGTAGCATATATATCTGTTATTTTTTGATAAAATCTTCTTTCTGACAATCTTATTTCTCTAATTTCAGCAAGTAATGATTCGAAATAGTCTTCATCAAAAAATGTTCCATTTTCCATTCTTTTTTTATCTATAATAAATCCTTTTTTTGAAAATTCTTTTAATACATTAGTTGCCCATCTTCTAAATTGAATTGCACGATCAGAATTTACACGATATCCAACTGATATAACAGCATCTAAATTATAATATTTTATATTCCTTTTTACATCTCTATTCCCCTCTTTTTGAACTAGTAAGAAATCCTTACTAGTTGAATTTTCTTCAAGTTCATTACTACTATATATATCC
>JAGHJM010000027.1 GCA_017886645.1 Clostridia bacterium | reverse complement strand
CTACATTATAATTATATACTAAATAAACACATTGTTACCAAAATTTCAAAAAATTGGTAATTTCGTGTCTTTTCAGTATGCCTATAATATCATAAAAATTTATTATTGACAAATCTTAGAATGTCATTTACTTATCTATATGAAAACAAGAAAGCATAAAATAACAATTTCTTTTTTTAAAATCATTTCAGTTGAATGAAGTTTGTTATTTTAATCGGAAAATTATAGGAAAGGGAGAAGAAGAAAAAATTTGTTTTACCGCTCTTTAGATTATTTGCTCATATATAATAACTTAAATTTTAGGTATATTTTTATTTTTGGGTAGTATATGAATAAAGTCTTCATTTTTATAATTTTCTTTTAAAGTTCACATTGATTATAAAAAATATCTTTGATAGTATTTCCAGTAACACAAAAGGCTTGAATTCCACATTCTTTCGCAGCTTGTACATTCTTTTCTATATCATCAAAAAAATAAATATCATTAGGATTAACTTGTAAAGTATCTATCATTTTAAGGTAAATATCTTTGTCTGGCTTATTTAAATGCATTTCATAAGATAAAAATAATCTATAAAATTTATGAACATCAAAATGGCTTTGAAACCATTCAAAGTCGATTTTTCTTAAATTAGAAAGCAAGCAGACTTTTTTTCTTTGCTTGATTAATTGATCAATAATGTCTACTGTATCAGGGAAAAAAACACCTTTAGCTTCATAATAAATCCGTTTATATTCTTCTATAGATTTTTGGCTTTTTGAAAAATCTAATAATTTTTGAATATGCTTTTTATCCGAAATAAGCCCAGCGTGAGCATCAATAACTGATTTATCATAAAGAAAAAAAGATAAAAAGTTTTCATAAGAAATAAGACAGTCTAGTTTTTCATATAAAAATTTTGTGTTGATAGGTGTTACAATAACATTTCCTAAATCAAATACATATATTTTTTCTTTCATTATTTCCTCCATATCTTAGTATAATTATTATATCATTGAGTACTAAAATAAAAAAGAGAATAATCTTTTATATTCTCTAATATCTTAAAGCAAATTATTGTTTTTAATCTATTAAAATAATAACTAAAATAGCAATCCCAAAAATCACTAAAGCCTTGAAAAATTAAATAAAAAAATAATTTTCGACATTTTAAGGGAATTATATTTACTTTTGTTCGGCAAAATTCTATAACGTACGTACAAAAGTAAATGAGATAGATATAAACGTTTTAAAAGAAGCTATGGATAATACATTTACTAAAAGGAATTCATTTGAATATTTAAATGACTATGAACAAATTATAGATTCGATAATTGTTAATGAAAGAATAGAAAAATTATGGAATATTTATAGTAATAAGTATAAATATGCTAGTGGTATAGATATTTATGAAATATTAAATTTATTGAAAAATATAATTAAAGAAGTAGATTTAGAACTTGTTGCAGTATAGAACTATTGTAACGGTGATATAAAAGGAAACAACACTGTATGTTGTTTTTTTATTAACCTTTAAAGATGTTATCTGCGTAAGCAGAAAATCAAAAAAAGGTCAAGAAATTAATTATTTAATTTCCCGACAGCTTCTATAAAAAAATTCAAATTACTTACAATAATTGATTAATTCTTCAATCGTCGGATTACTATTTTGTTGAATAGTCCAATATTCATTATCTTCATCAAAATGACATCGATAGACATCATAGAATAGAGTATCATAATAAATAACGTCTCCCGTAGTAGTAGTTGTTAACCGAAACCTTGGTGCTTCCTTATTATTCTTAACATTGACATAGTCAGCAAATAATAAAATGGATAAAGTAACAAATACAGTTACAATTAAAATAATAGATTGCTTTAATAATCCTAAATGTTTAAAATTCAACCCAATTCCAATAATAAAAAGAGTAACCCCTATAGTGGAATAAATAGAACCCCAACTACTTTCAGAAGGAAAAATGGTAATAGCCGTGATAACAATAAATAATCCAAAGATAATAAATAACAAATATACAAACCTAGAATACTTAGCAATTTTTTTATTAGAATAATTGATAGTATCTAATATATTTTCTTCAAATTTTTCCTGATAATTTTCTTTACTTAATTTCTCGCCACTTAATAATTCATTAATTGTAATTCCAAGTATATTACATAAAGGCTTAAATAAAGATAAGTCAGGCATATTTTTCCCATTTTCCCAATTAGAAACAGCTCGGTCTGTTACCCCTAATTGTTCAGCTAACTCTTGCTGGGTCATATTTTTATCTTTTCGACATGTAGCAATAAACCTTCCTATTTTTTCTTGACTCATAATTTTTTCTCCTTTCACATCTTCATAATACAATGCAAAAGCAAAATTTAACACGAAGTATTACTTGAGTTAGATAACTTGCAATCTGCTAGCCTAATCCCTATTTTATAAGGATATCTCATGAATTATATCGTCTAAACTAGAAAAATCAATAAAATTGACCTTCTTATTATAAGTTTCTATCATTGCTTTATCCTCAGCTGTTTGCTTTTCTTCTGGCAAATTTTTAATAGAATTATAAAGCAACCTCAACATAGTTTTATGACCAAAATTTAATTTAGAATAATCAATTCCACCTCTTAAATGAAATATCTTTGCTTTTTCAAACACTTCTTTTTTTAACTGCCTTTTGATATTATTTCGTATGTTATTTTTATTAACTTCATCTGTCGGGTCAGCAAGGCCAACCGTGACTAAAATAATTTTTTTATGGGATACATCATTTAAATTTTTTAGAGTTTTAGCCATTCCTAAAACACCACCATCATACAATCCTCCTAAATAAATAATCGTGTCATAATGATTAATATCTTTAATAGTTTTAAAAGAACTCACTTCAATATTCGTTCTTCTAGAAAGTTCTTCAGCATATAGCTTTGTTGTTCCATAATGAGAACCATATAAGATAATATTACTCATAAATCCTCCAGTTTATCATTGCTTTTTAAATACAAGAATAGCCTTGGCTGTTCCTGTAATTGACATAGTAATAAGTTCATATCCATCTTGTAACATTTCATTTGCTTTTTCTTCGATCTTTTTTGCCATATCATCTGCTTTTGGCGAATATTCAATAACAATAGTTTTATACATTGCTATACCTCCTAACTTTTTTATATAAATTATTTATGGCTATCATTTTTCGAAATAAATAGTACTAATAATATAATTCCGATAAGATTAATTCCTACAGATAACCCTAATAATAATCCTGTACTAAACTCAGCAAATGGCGTAGTTTCATTACCACAAAAGAAAATATAAGCTAAATACAAAATATTTCCTAATATTATCATCAATATTCCAGTTTTACCTTTATTCATAAATCCTCCATACAACTTATTATTCCTATATGCTTATTATCGCATTTATTTTAGGAATTTCAACAAAGCAAGGATAAAAATATTCCTTACTTACACTTATTAAAATAATTATAGCATTTCTATTAAAAAATAGGGATAAATTTTAAAAATCTATCTCTAGTTTATTATTACTTATTATCTTTATTTTTAAGTAAATAAATTGCTAAACAACTCATTCCTATTCCTAACATAATTACTGCGTTATTCGTATCCATTTGGTTCAAAATAGACGAAACTATGATACAAATGCCCATTGCTAGCCCAACACCAATCAATGAAATATTAACAATATCATCAATTTTATTGGTCTGTTTTTTAACTTGAGCATTTAATAAATCTTCTACTGATGTCCCTAATATCTCTGCTAATTTTGGAATAGAATTAATATCAGGACACGAAAGATTTCTTTCCCATTTTGATACAGCTTTGTCAGTTACATTCATTTTTTCTGCTAAATCATTTTGTGTCATTCCTTTTTCTTTTCTTAAAGAGCTAATCATCTCTCCAATACTTTTATTTGACATCTAACTTCCTCCTTTGCTAATTCTATTGTAATATTCCTTTTTAATAATCTCAACCGACAGTTAGTTTATTTTAATAAACTTTTAGTTTAGTTCTAGTTTATCATACAAAGTACTAGTTATTATTTTTAAATAAAAACTAGACACTGCTGTCTAGTTAATAATCAATCTTGGTAGCGAGAGGGGGATTCGAACCCTCGACGCCGCGGGTATGAACCGCGTGCTCTAGCCAACTG
>JAGHJM010000004.1 GCA_017886645.1 Clostridia bacterium | reverse complement strand
TATTGTTTTTAGGTTTAATATTTTGGCTTACAATTGTAGGAGCAAATTATCCATCTGAGCTCTTATCTAGTTTTTTTGCATATATACAAGAAAAGCTATTGTCTTTCTTAAATTATATAGGTTCACCCGCTTGGCTTACAAGTCTTTTAATTGATGGTGTATATTCTACCTTAACATGTGTTATAGCAGTTATGTTGCCTCCGATGGCTATATTTTTTCCGTTATTTACAATTTTAGAGGACTTAGGGTATCTTCCACGAATTGCTTTTAACTTAGACAAATTTTTTAAAAAGGCATGTGCTTCCGGAAAACAGGCTCTTACTATGTGCATGGGATTTGGTTGTAATGCTGCAGGTGTTGTTGGAACAAAAATTATAGATTCACCAAGAGAAAAATTGATTGCAATATTAACAAATTGCTTTGTTCCCTGCAATGGTAAATTTCCATTTTTAATTACAATTGCAACTATATTTTTTGGAGGAATAGCTGGCGGATTTTCTTCTTCAATAATTGCTACATTAGTGGTGTTATTAGTAATTGTTTTAGGCGTATTTATGACTCTTTTAGTTTCTAAAATTCTGTCTAAAACAATATTAAAAGGAATGCCATCATCTTTTACTTTGGAGCTTCCTCCTTACAGAAAACCTAAAGTTTTAGAAGTAATTGTAAGATCTATTTTTGACAAAACTATATTTGTATTAGGAAGAGCAATATCTATTGCGGCACCTACCGGACTTGTTATTTGGTTATTTGCTAATATTCAAATAAATGATATAAGCATTTTAACATATGTAGCAAATTTCTTTGACCCATTTGGAAAACTTTTAGGTTTGGATGGATATATTATTACTGCATTTATATTAGGCTTGCCTGCAAATGAAATTGTTCTACCAATAATTTTAATGAGCTATGCTAAAACCAGCACATTGCTACACTTAGAAAACTTAGCTGACATTTCACAAATTTTACTAAGCAATGGTTGGACTCTTCTTACCGCAGTTAATATAATGATTTTATCATTACTACATTTTCCGTGTGGAACTACTTTAATGACTATAAAAAAAGAAACTGGTAGTTTAAAATGGACCGTGCTTTCTTTTATAATTCCAAGCATTTGTGGAATTATATTATGTATGGTAACTACTTGTATTTGGAACATATGTCATTTAATTATATAAAATCTATTTTACGTTTTTAATAAATTCTCATTAAAAAGTTTATAGTATATGTAAAGATAACTTACACCAACTTTTGTCTATATACTCATTATAATAAAGCTATTACCTACTTGTTCCAAATCCTTTTAATATTTCCTCAGCACAATTTAATTATAATGTTTTTTATTTATCACTTTCCACTTAGATATCATTTTAAGTTAATTTACATTTACTATATCATCAAAAATATTTTAAAATATAAAAATCTTGGTATAATAATTTTATTCATTGACTTTTTCTTTTTAATGGTATATGATTATCTAAAAATGAGAATAATTCTCAAATTTATTTTAGGAGGAAATTTTTTATGGAATTAAAAGGATCAAGAACAGAATCTAATTTAAAAGCAGCTTTTGCTGGTGAATCAGAAGCTAGAAACAAATACACATACTTTGCAAGTGTAGCAAAAAAAGAAGGATATGAGCAAATTGCAGCAATATTTTTAGAGACTGCAGAAAATGAAAAAGAACATGCTAAAATTCATTTTAAATATTTAAATGGAATTGGCGATACAATGGAAAACTTACATTCAGCAGCAGCTGGTGAAAACTATGAGTGGACAGATATGTATGCTAACTTTGCTAAAGTTGCTGATGAAGAAGGATTTACAGAAATTGCAGCTGCATTTAGAGGAATTGCAGAAGTAGAAAAACATCATGAAGAAAGATATAGAAAATTAATTGACAACTTAGGTAATGGAGAAGTATTTAAAAAAGGAAGCATTACAGTATGGAAATGCAGAAACTGTGGACACATACATGTTGGAACAGAAGCACCATTAGTTTGCCCTGTTTGCAAACATCCACAAGCTTACTTCGAAGTAAATGCAGAAAATTATTAAAATATCTATTAAGAACGTTTCTTAATTACCCAAATTTGGTAATTAGGAACGTTTTTTTATTACCCAAATGTGGTAATTAGGAAACGTCCCCAATTACCAAAACATGGTAATTGGGGACACATCTAATTTATTCTATTATATTTTATACTATTTCTCCCATTAAATCATACTCATTTGCAGAGGATTTTATAGTACATTTTACAAAATCACCGCTTTTTAAATTTTTTGAGTTTTTTAAATATATTAATCCGTCTATCTCTGGAACATCCATATAACTTCTACAAATATAATATTTACCGTCTGTCGTTTTTTCTTCTATCATTACTTCTAATTCTTTTCCAATATATTTATTTAAGTTTTCGTTTGATATTTCTTTTTGAAGTTCCATTATTTTATTATATCTACTTTTTTTAGTTTTTGGATGTATTTGCTCTTTCAATCTAGCTGCTGGTGTTCCTTCTTCTTTTGAATAAGAAAATGCTCCAAGCTTATCAAATTTTGCTTCTTTAATAAAATTATATAATTTATTAAAATCTTCTTCAGTCTCTCCTGGAAAACCTACCATAACTGTAGTTCTTATTATTGCATTTGGAATTTCTTTTCTTATTTTTGTAATTAATTCCTTTATACTTTCTTCGTTGCTTTGTCTATTCATTCTTTTTAAAACTGTATTAGATATATGCTGTATTGGAATATCAAAATATTTGCATATTTTATCTTTCTTTTTTACTACTTTTATTAAGTTATTATCTATAGTTTCAGGATATGCATATAAAAATCTAATCCATTTTATTTTATCAATCTTACATAATTTTTTAAGTAATTCTGTAAGTTTTGGCTTTCCATATAAATCAATTCCATATTTGGTGGTATCTTGTGCTATTAATATAATTTCTTTGTACCCTTCATCCGCAAGTTTTTTTGCTTCTTCTATGATACTTTCCATTTTTCTGCTTTTGAATGGTCCTCTAATATTAGGAATTGCACAAAATGTGCACCTATTACTACATCCATCTGCTATTTTTAAATATGCATAATTTTCACCTGTAGTAATTACTCTATCTTGTAATTCATCAAAATTTATAATATTTCTTTTTTCTTCTACAGCCTTATCTATATTAATTAATCTATTTATTTTATCCCATATTAAATCATACTCATCATATTTAATAAATAAATCAACTTCTGGTAATGTTTTTTCCAATTCACTCTTGTATCTTTGTACCAAACACCCCATAACAATAATATACTTACAATTTCTATCTTTATATTCTGCCATTTCCAAAATTGTATTTATAGCTTCTTCCTTTGCAGCTTCAATAAATCCGCATGTGTTAATAACTATAATGTCAGCTTCATCTGGATTTGGTACAATATCAAAATCATGGTCTTTAAATAGTTTTATTGTTTTTTCAGTATCTACTAAATTTTTGCTACATCCTAGTGAAACAAATCCTACTTTCATTTTTACTCCTTTTCTTGTTATTCTTGTTTTAATAAATTATCTAATAAGTCTAATCCACTAATTAGCTTGTCATATGTTTCTCTTGATATAACTTCATTTCCGCTTGCATATTGTAATGCAGTATTTTTCATATCTATTAACTCATATCTATTTTCTGCACTAGAACCATTATCTAGCATATAGATTGGAGTATAATCAACTTTTCTTAAGTATACTTTTCCATCTTCTCCGCTTTTTCTAAGCTCTATATTTAAAATTAGCTCTACCTTTGAGTTGTCCTCAGCTATAGATGAACAAAAATTTCCTAATGAATATGCAACTAGTACATTTTCTCCATCTTTGTTTTGTCTTATTTCCATAGGTTGTACTACCGCTGGATGAGTTCCTATAATTAATGTAACTCCGTTTTCCACTAAAAAGTCTGCTATATTTCTTTGTTCATCACTTACTTCTGTAGAATACATGTCTCCCCAATGCATTAATACACATATGGTGTCTGCGTTTTGTTTCGCATATTCAATATCAGCTAGTGCCTTTTCCTCGCTAAAAATATTGACGGCATTTATTTCATTGGTTGTTTTACTTTCTACATCATTTAGACCATATGTATAGGCCAAAAATGCAATTTTTATACCCTTAGCTTCTTTTATTAAAACTGTATTTTCTTCTAAATTATCACCTACTGTATCATACCCCATTTCTTCAAGATATTTTTTTGTATCCTGAAGTCCGCTAACTCCATAGTCAACTGCATGGTTATGTGCTAATGAAACTAAATTGATTCCTGCCTTTTGTACTGCCATTGCTAGTTCTCTAGGTGAATTTGATCTTCTTCCTCCGGAAAAACTTGCATTAGTAAAAGTGGTTTCCATAGTTCCTAAAACTAAATCACTTCTATCTATGAATGTGCTTATATTTTTAAACATAGGTTCAAAATTGTAACTATTGTCTACATTTTTTGCATCATTAATCATTTCATCTCCACATAGAATATCGCCCACAGCAGATAATCTTACAACAGTATCTCTATTGCTAACCTCTTGATTTGTTTCGGCAATAGTATTTAATGTTTCTGTAAATATTGCATCTATTTGCTTATTCAATTCTTCTTTTTGTCTAGCTAGCAACTGTTTATCTTGATAATTTCTATATGCCATTATTCCTATAGAAATAAAAATAATTAACAGTAATATTCCTACAATTATTAAAAAATTTTTCATTGTTAAAAGATCTTTAACTCTAGTAATTTTTCTTTTATTTTTTCTTCTGTCATTTGCCATCAATATTCCTCCAATTATCTTACTATACTAATAATAATTTAACATATTTTTTTTAATAAGTAAATGCAAATATTAAAAAGTATTATTATAAAAATAAATGATAACATATAAATTATTAATTCCTTCACACTTCAATTTATATATTATCATTTTATAAAATATTGTCTATTTTCAAGGATTTTGACATTTAGATGTGTCCCTAATTACCACATTTAGGTAATTTGGAAACGTCCCCAATTACCACATTTGGGTAGTTAGGAAACGTCCCCAATTACCACATTTGGGTAGTTAGGAAACGTCCCCAATTACCAAGTTTTTTATTTCGATGTTTCTTTTTATTTTTTGAGTTGTTGTTTTTATTAGTGGCTTATCTGTTACTATAATTTGTCTAATGTATTTATATGCTGGCATTTGTTTGTTTATATTGTTTCTTATGTCCTGCCATATTATATCATGGTAGTCTTCTTCTTTTTTGTCTGGGTATAATTTTTCCATAGTTTCTTTATTGTATACTATTTTTGCACATATTTTTAGGTCATCGTCTTTAGTTGGCATTCCGTATACCATGCTTTCTGATACGTAGTCCAATTTATTTATTAGTATTTCTAATTCTTCTGGAAATATATTTTTACCATTTTTTAATACTATAACATCTTTCTTTCTTCCTGTTATGAATAAATATCCATCTTTATCAAATCTTCCTAAATCTCCTGTGTAAAACCATCCTCCTTTTAGTACTTCCTTAGTTGCTTCTGGATTATCTAAATATTTATGCATTATTGTTTTTCCTTTTGCAATTATTTCTCCTATTCCATCTTCATCTGGATTATTTATTTTTAATTCTATTCCTGGTAATGCAAAACCAACTGAGCCGTCTCTTTGGTACATATCATTTTCTGCTGCAAGTACTGGTGATGTTTCTGTTAGTCCATATCCCTGTAATAAGTTTATTCCAAAATCTCTAAATCCCTGTACTACTTCTTTACTTATAGCTGCACCGCCTGATATAAATATTCTTAAATTTGAACTTATATTATCTATAATTTGTTTAAATACTTTTC
Organism: Clostridia bacterium; assembly: GCA_017886645.1. GTDB lineage: Bacteria > Bacillota > Clostridia > TANB77 > CAG-508 > CAG-273. Next base: position 9,171 of record JAGHJM010000004.1, on the reverse strand, counting down.
TTCTAATGTCTATTTTAAATTTAAGTAGAAATCTTGATATTTTCCTCATAGTTGATACTAGTTTTGTTTTTCCTTGCTCTTCTATTGTTTTTACAATTTTTTTATACATAATTTCTAGCATTAATGGAACACATACAAATCCTGTTATATTATATTCTTTTAAATTTTTTTGAATATGTTTTAATCCATCGCAAAATACTATTGTAATTCCACATGATGTTCCATATAAAAATGTACACGTCGACTCAAAAGTATGGTGTAATGGTAAAAACGATAAAAACCTATCAGTTTCGTAAATCTTTGCAATTTGACTTAATTTTGTAACATCAGCACATATATTTGATTGTGAAAGTGCTACTGCCTTTGCAATTGAAGTAGTACCAGATGTAAAAAGTATAATTGATATTTCTTCCGGATTTAGTTTTATATTTTTATAAACATCTACACCTTCTTCTAATAACAATTTTCCCTTTTCCATTAAATCTTGATATTTAATAAATCCTTCTACATTGTCCATGCAAATGTAATGTTCTAGATTAGAACACTTTTCTTCTTGAATAATTTTAAATATTTCCTCATATTTCTTATCAAATATTACAGCATCTACTTTACTTCTTATAATTAAATCTCTTATTTCATTATTAGGTAGTGATTTATCTAGCGGAACTATTGCAATATCTGATGTTCCAACAGCTAAATAACTTACGCACCATTCATATCTATTAGGAGATATTATTGCTATTCTTTTCTTTCTTAAGTTTAAATTAAGTAGTGCTGTACCTAAGTATTCAATATCTCTTGCAAAATCTGCGTAAGTTACTTTTATTATTTCTTTATCTTGTATATCCTTTTTATATTCAAAAGCTATATTTTCTGCGTATCTTGTTTTATATTTTTCTACTAATTCTCTGTAATCTTTTAAAACTTCCCCTTCATAAATTTTTCTTTTTGATTTTTCCATTATCGAAATCCTTTCTAAAAAAACTTTACTATATTGTATAATCGTTTTTTTGAAAAATCAAACATTATGACCGATGGTTCAAAAAATTTAATCATTACTACACATATGTTTCCTTGTCATCTCTAATAAATCCAAAGGTGTAAAACCTATTACTTGAGTTTTAGATCTGTCCTTTTTTAAGTTTTCTTTAAGTTCATTTAAAATTTTTTGTTTAGTTTCATCTTTTTCCATATCAATATAATCTATAATAATAATTCCACCAATGTCTCTTAATCTAAGTTGTTTTGCAATTTCTACAGTAGCTTCTTTATTCACTCTATAAACTGTTTGTTCTAAATCTTTTCCTCCAACATATTTTCCAGAATTTACATCAATTGCAGTTAATGCCTCTGTTTTATCTATTGTAATAAATCCACCACATTTAAGCCAAATTTTTCTACTTTTTGCTTTTTCAATTTGACTAGTTAAATCATATATATCAAATATATTTTTTTCATTTTTCATTTCTAATTTAATTTTATCTTTACCTGTTTGCTCTAATATGTTTGAAATTTTTTCATATAATTCATTATCATTTGTTACTATTCTTTCTAAGTCTTGATCTATTAAATCTGTTAGAATTTTCCCTATTATTCCTTCATTTTCATATATAAGAGCTGGTTCAAATGCTTTTTTCTCTCTTAATTCTTTTGCTGTATTTTGAATTAAACTCCATATTTTAAGTAGTCCTTGTATATCTCTTTTTATTAATTCCTCATCTTTATTTTCAGCAGAAGTTCTAATAATGGCTCCATAACCTTCTGGTAATTCCTTTTCTACTATTTGTTGTAATTTCTTTCTCTTTTCTTCGTTCTCTATTTTCTTAGAAATAGTTATAAATTTTGTATCTGGCATAAGAACTACAAATCTTCCTGGTAAACTAATATTAGTAGATACTCTTGCACCTTTTTTATTTGTACTATCCTTTTTTACTTGTACTAAAATTGGCATACCTACTTTTATATAATCTTTTATATCATATTTACTTAACAATTCGTTTTTATTTCCTGTTTGACTACTAACCTTTGGAATTACATCTTTTATATGAATAAATGTATTTCTTTCTTCTCCTATATTTACAAATGCTGCTTGCATTCCTTGTAATACATTTTCAACTCTACCAAGATAAATATTTCCTTCAAGCCTATGCATATCAGGTCTTTCTTCATATCTTTCTACTAATTTTCCATTTTCTACTAAAGCTATTTCTTTATTCTCATTTTCGCTGTTTATTATTAACTCTTGCATATATTTCCTTTCTTTATAACAAATTTAATTAAACTTGTTCATAGCATGGTCAATTCCATTTTTTAAAATATCTACTACAGCATCAGCTGCTTTTTTTACTCCTTTGTTAAGCTCTTCTAATTCATCTTTTGGTACATAACCGATTACATAATTTATCATGTCTAACTTTAATATAGGTTTACCTATTCCAACTCTTATTCTTGCAAAATCTTCTGTTGCTAAGTTTTCAACTATCGACTTCATTCCGTTATGTGTTCCTGCTCCACCCTTTTTTCGTATTTTTATGCTACCTATATCTACATCTATGTCATCATAAATAAGAAGTAAGTTTGTTGGAGCAATCTTATAAAAATCTAACATTGGTTTTACCGATTCTCCACTAAGATTCATATAAGTTTGTGGCTCTAACAAAATTACTTTTTCTCCTTCTATTATGCTTGTAGCATAATTACCTTTAAATTTTGTTTTATTAAGTGATATATTATATCTTTTTGATAATTCATTTACTGTTTTAAATCCCATATTATGTCTTGTGTTTTCATATTCTGCTCCAGGATTTCCCAGTCCTACAATTAAATACATTTTTAACCTCTTCTTATAAAATACTTATACAGCTATTTCTAACATGTATTTTAGTCCTCTATACTCAGGATGACAACATACACATTTTAATTTTGTATGCGACTTTTTTATTGCCTTTGTATCTTTTAATTATATATTTTTTCTTTTCTCCACAATTATAAATTATTTAATTAACGTAACTATTATATCAAAAATTCTTTTTGATGTAAACCATTTCTTGGGATTTTGAGTTTTCTATCTTAAATAAAAAAGTGGAAAATAATATATAAAATTGAAGTTGAAAAATGAAAATAAACACTTCTTTTTTTGTGTCTGTTTTCATTTTTCAACTTCATCCATCTTTTTTAAAATAAATCTTCTATTTTATATTCCTTATCTAGTTTGTCATTTAAATATAATTTAGCAACTATTTCTAATTCCTTTTTGTTATCTTCTGATATATTAAATGAAAAAATTTTCTTAGCATCTGATAAAACTATATATCTAATAGCATTAATAGTTGAATTATTTATTCTTATAGCACTTTTATCTTGCCTTCCACAAGCTTCACATTTAAAACCATTATCTTCAAAACTAAAGTATTTTATTTCTTCATTTTTTCCACATCTTGCACACCTATTAATAATTGGCATAAATCCTAATATACATGATAACCTTATCTTAAATATAGACACAATAAAATCTAAGTCTTCATCTGTTTCTGAAATCATATATAATGTATTTAAAAATAATTGTAAAATCTTATATGTATTTTGATGTTCATCTGTAACATCATTTATTATTTTAGTTATATGAGCTGCATATTTAAGCTTGTCCAAGTCTGTACGTATATTATAAAAAATTTCTATGGTATCACAAGAATTTATATTATATGATGATGCACCATTATATATTAAGTATTCTCCAAAACATAAAAATTGTGTTGCTGCCATCAGCATACTTTTAGGTTTTCTTGCTCCTTTGGCAGCACACCCTATTTTTCCATTTGGAGTTAATATTGTTACCATTTTATCAAAGTCGTTCATATTGCTCTCTGATATTACTATTCCCTTTGTTTTTATTATTCCCATCTTCAATACCCTTCATATTTTTTTCTATATTTTCTACTTCTATTAATTCCATAAATGTATTTATATTTCCTGTATTTTTAAATGTATTCCATGCAATTTGTTTTATCATCTGACCATCTCCTGTTTTAATAAAGCAAATACTTTAACTGTATTTACATGAACGTATAATATAACGTTCTATTAATTTTATCTTTTGCAGATTTGAATTTTTTATACTTAGTGTTATACTTTATTTTTTTACTTTTTTTGTATTTTTTTCCAATCTTTTAATCATTACTTTTAAATTTCTTAAGCAAATTGTCATTATTCATCCAATCTTCTTTTACTTTTACCCATAATTTTAAATTAACTTTTACATCTAGCATCTTCTCTAAATCTTGCCTTGCATATGTTCCTATTTTCTTTAACATAGCACCATTTTTCCCTATTATAATTCCTTTATGTGACTCTTTTGCGCAATATATAGTAGCTTCTATATCATAAATAGACTCTTTTTCTATTGTTTTCCTTCTTTTCATTTTCTGGGCTTCTACTAATATTCCATGAGGAACTTCATCTTGAAGTAATCTTAGAGCTTTTTCTCTAATTGTTTCTTCTGCAAGTTGTCTTAATGTTTGATCTGTATACTCATCTATATTATAATATGCAGGTCCTTCTTTTAAGTTCTTTTCTATTTCATCTAAAATTGCTTCTAAATTATACTGTTTTTCAACTGATACTGGAATAATTGCTGAAAAATCGTATTCATCTTTATATATGTTAATTAACTTTGCTATATCTTCCTTTTTTACTAAATCGATTTTATTAATTATTAAAATTGTATTTCTTTTTGCTTCTTTAATTTTATCTAATAAAATTCTATCACCTTTTCCTATATCCTTTGAAGTAGCTTCTATAACAAATAATAGTACATCTGCATCTCCAATAGACTCAAATGCATTTTCTACCATTATATTACCAAGCTTTGATTTAGGTTTATGTATTCCTGGAGTATCCATAAATATTATTTGTGAATTTTCTCTATTTACTATTGCTTTTATTTTAGTTCTTGTTGTTTGTGGTTTATTTGCAATAGCAGCAACCTTTTCCTTTACTAAACTATTTAATATACTTGATTTTCCTACATTTGTTCTTCCTATTATTGAAACAAATCCTGACTTAAAATTTTTATCCATTATTATTCCTTTCTTTTATCACTTTTAATAATTTATATTTTTTATTATATATTTTAGTTATTAAATTTTATATTACATATTTCTATTTATTGAATTCTACTTTTAAATTACTTTTTTATTATATATTTTATTAAATTACTTTTTTGTAGAAATGTGTAAATAATTTTTATTAAATTTTCGCCTATTTTTTCTTGACTTTAACACTTTATTTATATCATATTTTTTTATTATTTTCAACGACAAAAATCGCCATGTTTCAGCAGTTAAATCCACATATTTTTGACATATTGTGTAAAATATTTTATAATTATATTATGGAGCGCAATACTTTTATCTATTTCTGCGATTTTCTTTTCTTTGAATTAAGATTTGTAAAATTGCAATACTAACTTCTGAAAGGAGTGATAATATGATGAAGCCGTTGCTGCTCTTCGCAGTAATAGTCCTGAGTGTGTCAGCACTGCTAAGTTTCCTGTTAGCGATAACCTTTTTGGTCAGACCAGATAACAAAATCAGTCTGACCGAACGGTTACAGTTTCAGAAACTTTCCAGAGTCACTATCTTTGGAGTAGTTGCCTGTATAGTAGGCATGCTCGTAGCATATGAAATATCCACAGGGATATTCATAGCACTGGTAGTTGACTTAGCACTCATGGCTATTCAGTTAATCATTTATCGCTTCAAGTAAGCAAAAACTCGAGAGGGCGCTCCCTCTCGAGTTTTATATATATATTTATATTTTCATTTACATTTTTTATTCTTATATCATTGTTATTAGATTTTTCTATCAATTTTAAGCTCAAAATTTTAAATTTTGAAGTTGTTTATCTTTTTAAATTCTATATTCTTCTCTTTTTTCATAATGTGTATGTAAAAGTTCATGTGCTTTATGTTCTCCTGGCTTACCAATGTATTCTTTATATATTTGTTTTAATATTGGATTTTCATGTGATTTTCTAATAGTGCTTCTTTCATCTATAGAATACATTGCTGCTGCTCTTTTTGCTCTTACATCTACTGTCATTCTTGTTTTGGAATTTTTTATAGGTTGACCTCCTCCCATTATACATCCTCCTGGGCAGGCCATAACTTCTACAAATTGGTAATCTGCTGTACCATTTTTTATTTCTTCCATAATTTTTCTAGCATTTCCTAAGCCATGTGCAACAGCTACTTTAACTTCTTTGTCTCCAATTTGAATAGTAGCTTTCTTTATTCCTTTTGCACCTCTTATATCCTCAAATTCTAATTTTGGCAATTCATTTCCTGTAATAAGTTCATATGCTGTACGAAGTGCTGCTTCCATAACTCCTCCTGTAACTCCAAATATTGCAGCTGCACCTGTAGCTTCTCCCATTGGGCTGTCAAAAGTTTCATCTTCCAATTTATCAAACTCAATATTTGCCTGTTTTATCATTCTTGCAAGTTCACGTGTAGTTATAACAGCATCAACGTCCCACATACCATTTACTTTCATTTCATCTCTTTGTCTTTCAAATTTTTTAGCAATACATGGCATAACAGAAACTACATATATATTTTTAGGATCTATGTTATTTTTTTCTGCATAGTATGATTTTATTATTGCTCCAAACATTTGATGTGGAGATTTACAACTTGATAAATGTGGCAAGTTTTCAGGATATTCCATTTCTGCAAACCTTACCCATCCAGGACAGCAAGATGTTGTCATTGGTAAATTGTCATTTTCTTTAAATCTCTTTACAAATTCTGTAGCCTCTTCCATAATTGTAAAATCAGCACCTGTATTTGTGTCAAATACCTTATTAAATCCTAAATGTTTTAATGCTGAAACCATTTTTCCAGTAACATTTGTACCTATTTCCATTCCAAATTCTTCACCAAGTGCCACTCTTACAGATGGAGCTGTTTGAACAACCACATATGTATCTGGATCTTTTAATTTTGCCCATACATCATTTATGTTTTCTTTTTCATGAAGAGCTCCTGTTGGACAAGATTCTATGCACTGTCCACAAAATGTACAATTAACATCATTTAAACTATGATCATATGTAGTAGAAATACATGATTCAAATCCTCTTTCAATACAATCGATTGCTCCTATATTTTGAACATTTTTACATGTTGCTACACATCTTCTGCATAGAATACATTTATTAAAATCTCTTACGATTGATGGAGATTTATCATCAATTGTATGTTCTGTTCTTTCGCCTTTAAAGTCTATATCTAAAACATTAAACTTAATTGCTAAATCTTGAAGCTCACAGTTTCCGTGAACGAGTACATGTTAAACAATCTTTTGAATGGTTGGAAATTATTAAATCTAGTATTGTATGTCTTGCCTCTAATACATTTGGCGTATGGGTATGTACTACCATCCCCTCTTCAACCTTTTGTATACATGAAGTTGCAAATCCACGTCTACCTTCGACTTCAACAATACACATTCTACAATCTCCAACTTCATTTATATCTTTTAAGAAACATAATGTTGGAATGTCTATTCCTGCTTGTTTTGCTGCATCTAGTATTGTAGTACCTTCTGGTACACATACCTTTTTATCATCAATTTTTAAATTAACCATTTTTCTCATCCTAATCGGAAATTACTTTCTATTTTTATATAATCTAGATCTGTTATTTAGAATTAATCAAAACAAACAGTACTAGAATAATTCTAGAATTTTTATAATAATTCGAAAAAGAAACAAGTATTGCTAGGCAAAATTTAGTAAAAAACCGGCAATATCTTTTGCTTCTTTAGAATTAATCAAAAGAGAGAAGTACTAGGCATTTTAAGTGAAAAAAGCAGAGGTGTACTATGGTACATTGAGCATTTTTCACTTAAAATAACGACGTAATTCGAAGCTTTTCATTAATTCTAGCCAATTGCGTGGAATGGACAAGACCTAATACACGTTGTACATTTTATACATTTATCCTGATTTATATGTCTCTTATCTCTTCCCTCTCCTTCAATAGCATTTACTGGACAATTTTTCTGGCATAATCCACAACCTTTGCACTTTTCCTCATCAATTTCTATTTTTGCTAATGCTTTACATTCCATAGCCTTACATTCTTTTTCTATTGCATGTTGTCTAAATTCTTCTCTAAAATATTTCAATGTACTTATTACTGGGTTTGGAGCACTTTGTCCTAATCCACATATACTAGATTTTTGAATATTTACTGCAAGTTTTTCTAATCTATATATATCATATTCATTTCCTTCACCATTACATAGTTTTTCTAGTATTTCTAACATTCTTTTTGTACCAATTCTACATGGTGTGCATTTTCCACAACTTTCGCTTACTGTAAATTGTAAGTAGAATTTAGCCAAACATACCATACATTTTGTATCATCCATTACAATTAGTCCACCTGAACCCATCATTGAACCAATTGCTTTTAATGATTCATAGTCTATAGGTGTATCCAAGTGTTCCTTTGGAATACATCCTCCAGAAGGTCCTCCCGTTTGCGCAGCCTTAAATCCTCTTCCATTTGGTATTCCTCCACCAATATCGTAAACTATTTCTCTTAAAGTTGTTCCCATTGGTACTTCAACCAATCCAACATTATTAACATTTCCACCTAAAGCAAATACTTTAGTTCCTTTTGAATTTTCTGTTCCTATAGATGAATACCATTCTGGTCCCTTTAATATAATTTGTGCAATATTTGCATATGTCTCAACATTATTTATTAAAGTTGGATAACCCCATAAACCAGCTTGTGCTGGATATGGTGGTTTTACTCTTGGTTGTCCGCGTTTTCCTTCTATTGACTCTAGTAGTGCTGTTTCTTCTCCACATACAAATGCTCCTGCACCTAGTCTTATTTCTATATCAAAATTGAACCCTGTTCCAAATATGTTTTCCCCAAGTATTCCATAATCTCTTGCTTGTTGTATTGCAATTTTTAATCTTTGTACAGCAATTGGGTATTCTGCCCTTACATATATGTATCCTTTTTCTGCTCCTATGCTATAACCTGCAATTTCCATTGCTTCTAGTACAGCGTGTGGGTCTCCTTCTAGTATGCTTCTATCCATAAATGCTCCTGGATCTCCTTCATCTGCATTACATACAACAAATTTCTT
>JAGHJM010000026.1 GCA_017886645.1 Clostridia bacterium | reverse complement strand
CTACTAAGTTTTGATATGATATAATAGCTAGAATATTCTAGCCTAAAATTAATTAGTTATAGTTTGCTACTAAGTTTTGATATGATATAATGTTACAAGGTAAAACTGTTGACAGTATTGAGTTATAGTTTGCTACTAAGTTTTGATATGATATAATCGTTATATAGTAGACTGTGATGTTTTGACAGTTATAGTTTGCTACTAAGTTTTGATATGATATAATTCTTTTTCTCTTCCATGCCAACAACCACATGTTATAGTTTGCTACTAAGTTTTGATATGATATAATACAAACAAGTTTCTATAATCCACAGACACTGTTATAGTTTGCTACTAAGTTTTGATATGATATAATTATACGACAGTCATCAATTAGAAACATCTGGTTATAGTTTGCTACTAAGTTTTGATATGATATAATTATATTGATGAAAATACAACAATAAGCGGTGTTATAGTTTGCTACTAAGTTTTGATATGATATAATGAAAATATTGAAAATGAGGAGGTGGCTGAAGTTATAGTTTGCTACTAAGTTTTGATATGATATAATACGTGCAGCTATAACAGTTGTAAATTGCTAGTTTTCGTCAATTTTATTCTAAAAAAATGAAGTATAATTTGTAAATTACACTTCATTTTTTTATTTTAAAATAAGCTTAATTGGTTTGTATTTATTTTTCTTTCTTTAACAGTCGGTTTTCCAACTAAAAATTTCATCTCACCATATTGTTTTTCAGTAACTGTTAAACATCTTACAGAGCCTTTATCTGGTAAAACACTAATTAATCTTTTTAAATGCTTATTTGCCATATCTGTCCCATTACATAATCTTGAATATACAGAAAATTGAATCATATCATATCCATCATTTAACAAAAATCTTCTAAATTGTGCATAAATCTTTCTTTCACTCTTTTTTACTACTGGTAAATCAAAAAACACTATTATTCTCATAAAATTATTACTCATAATTATGATTTTGCAAAGGTATTATTTCAGGTAACTCAAGTTTATCATATTTTTTTTGATTTATCGCAGTAGTATATGATGCTATCATAACATTTATAGCATTATTTACAGATTGTAATTTTCCCTGTATTTTAACATCAACATTTAAAAGATTGACTAAATCGGCTCTAATATATTTATCAAATTCTGTTTCTTCATATATATTTTGTTTTACCCATAAATCTACTATCGGTCTAAATGGTTCTATAAAATCATCTGCCAAATTATAATTATTTAACTCACTTTTATGGTGAATGCCTATAGATGGCATATATCCATAAGAAACAATAGTTCTTGCTATGGCTCCTCTTATTATTGCATAGCCATAATTTAAAGTTGTATTGAAAATATTATCATAGTTTCTACTAAAATTTTTTCCGAATAATGCTGAAAAATATGCTTTCGCTGCAATAGCTTCTTTGTTAGTAGTATCTCCGGAATTTACTTTTAACGATAGTTTTTCCAAATGTTCACACATCAAGTCCTTACTATTCATTTTTAATACTTTTGCTTGGTTTAATATTTTTTGTACAACTATCTTCTGCCAACATCTCTTATTAAAACTTTCTGTTAACGAAATTTGTTTATTTAATGTTCTTAATTGTCTGCTATGCGGTGCAAATGGCATAAACACTCCATTCGGTATATGTTTATCATCACAACTATACATTACAATTTTACTATCTGCCATAAGGCTTATTACCTTTGATGAAATACTAATTTGTGGTGTTTCTAAAACAATAGATGATATATCTTCAATTGGTATACTCCATTCTTCATCCTGCGTAATTTTTAATTGTCTATTTTGTATAGACAGTTTTGTCGGTTGTGTAATAATTACACTTCTCCAACTCATTTTTTATTTACTCCTTCTCTTTTTTCTTTTTTTACCTTACTAATTTCCCCTAATATACTAACATTATATTTTTCAAATACTTCTAGTCCTTTTACACCTATGCCACCAATTTTTTCCTCACCATTAATACTTAAAACATTAATAGCAGCAGTTCCCCTATGTGTAGAGGTATAATATGCATAAAACTCTTTTTCATTTTTCTTTTTTATTTTTACTAAATCATTCGTATATAAGCTAAATTTAAACTTATACTCATCAGTCATTTCTATCCAATCTTTTTCATCTTTTGCAATCGCTATAGCCTTATTGGGTAATTTATGCTTAGCAAAATCGGACGTATATATTGGAACTAAATAATATTTATTATTTTTCTCAAACACATCAACTCTTACCATATTTGAATTTTCTGCCAGTGAATGATTTTTAAGTTTTACACCTGAACTGCCACTTGATGGAACTTTTATGCTTCTTACTATTGGACCTTTTCCATTCTTACTATGTTTTATATATGGCCCTTCGAAAGCCTCCTCTGCTTTAAAATTTGACTCTTTCATTTTTTCATATATATCGTCATACATAATTTTATCTGACATATACAAAGGTTTGAACTCTCTTTTATTAATAATGTCCTCTATTTCTTTCTTACTTATATTTTTTAACGACTTTTTAACAACAGTAAAATTGTAACCTTTATCTATAAATTTCATTGAACGCCTAGTGTCTTTATGAGCACTTCCAGTTATTTTTCTTTCCGGCATTCTAGAAGTAAAAATTGGTTTTATTGTACTAATATCTATATCATCATAATTTCTAAACTCTCCATGTTTTAATGCATAAAGTTCTCCATTATTATCTAAGTCTTCCATTCTTGCCTCTACTTCTTCTCTAAATTTTGGCCAAGGTTCCTTTATTTCTATTTCACTATTAAGTTCTGTTTTATTATCATTATATAAAATTTTTCTTCTACTATAATCGGACACTCTTTTTATATTTTTATTTGTTGCACATGCTATTATTACTGCATCTTGTGCATGATGTTTATCTGATTTATCTCTTTCTTTTTTTAATCCCCAATAATGTCTTAATACAGCAGTTGCTTGTCCATTAATATTATATACTTTTCTCTTTAATTCACTATCTGCAAATTGTAAGTTATTAGTTATATAGTTATACATAAATTTTGCAATATATTTTGTATCATTTATATTCCTTTGTACCCACTCATTTGACTTTTCTTCTGAAAAGTTTTTTATCAATAAATTCTGTCTCTTTTTTAAATTGAATTTATACGTTGATTCTACGAACTCTTCAAAGGATTTCCACTTTTCAACATTTTCTCCAAAATATTCAAATGGTGTTTTTTCCTTTTTTCTTTGATTCTCATCTGTTAATACTAGGACTTTATTATTATAACTATCGTCAAAGCTTCTTGAAAATGGTATTATATGATCAACTTGAACAAAGTTTTCTTCATATAGTCTCTCTGCTGGAATTGATTTAAGCGAATATGGACATTTTCCATTTTGTTCTCTCCATAGTTTCATTTTTACTATATCAAATGGTTTTGGTTCAAAGTTAAATGTCTCTCTTATATATTCCTTTATTTTTTCATTCTTTGTCTCATTATCCTTTTGTTTCTTTTCAATTTGCATTCTCTCATCATATGATTTTGATAGCTCTCTTGCTGTTTCTATATATATTGCAATAGGAGATCCATATTTGTCTATTATTGCATTGATAACCTTTCTAGTTTGAGAAACTGCTCTTAATACCACTGGATTTAATACTAATTCGTCAGTATCAGATACTGGAGGTAATTTGTATTGAGGTGTATTTTTTATTCCTTTAAAATCATATCCCACATTTTGACATGCTTCATTATATTTATATCCTTTTTCTAACTCCGGAATGATTTTCTTCATAGCTTTATAAGATAAATGACCCACCTTAGTAAAATTAATATTTAAAATTGCTTCTATTATTTTTTCATCAATGTTTTTATCTTTTAAATATTCTGTAATGGCATCATCTGTTTTATTTCTTATTAGTGCATCAGCAATAGTATCTTGCATATATGGATTTTCCCTAAATTCTTCAAATTTTTTTTCACATCCAATTGATTTTAATGCTAATCTAATTTTATGCCATCCTTCTAATTTTACAAATTTTTTATCTTCTACTTTTTTTATAATATCTTCTTCTGATAAATTATCGTCTTTTTTATCTTGAACATAATTCAAATCTAAAAATCGTGTTTCTAATGGCAAATTAAGTTTCTTTCTTATTTGGGAGTATTTTATCTCTGCTTGTTTATATGCTAAATCTACAATTTCTTCTTTTTGTTTTGAAGTCAGTTCAATATTCTCATTTCCTCTATATATTCTTAAATTATTTATTTTTTGCAGTAGCATATATCTTTCAAATGTGTAACTATTTTTTGGTGCTCTAGGTTCATTCTTTTCAAAAGTGCATTTTCCTAACATTTTTTCTAATAATTCTGGTGTTATAAAAGGCTTCTGATAACACATAATATCTATATACTCTTTCTCAAATTCTTGGTTAGCGTATTTGCTTCCATATTCTCTTTGTTTTTTAAAAAGAATATTAATTTCTTCTACTAGCATGTTCCTTAGTACTGTGTTATTGTATTCTCCAGACTTGTTTCTTTTATTATTTATAAATTTTTTATCTTTATAAAACATTTCTCCTATAGTTAAATATCCGTTTTCTTCTAATATTTTTTTATTTTCAATTGTTCCTTTACTTAATTTGCCTACTTCTTTATCTTCTTCATCAGTTTTCCTATTTGATTTATATCCTCTTCTTTTTGCTATACTTGTTAGTACTCTTGCCCACTCTTTTCTATCTATTAGTTGTTTAAGTCCTAAATTCCTTAGTTCCCATACGTCTTTATCAGAACTATTTAGTTCATATAATATTTGCAGTTCTTTTTCTGTTACAATTCCATATTTGACAAAAAGTTCTTTTATTTTCTTCATTCTAACAGCTCTTCTTCTTATTCTTCTTCTGGTTCCTCTTGCTTCTCTCCTGGCTAAATTTAATGGTTTTCCATCTGTATTTTCCGCTTTTTTAAATATTCTTACTCCTAAATCTTCAATTCTACTTTTATCATTATTTATTACAGCCCATCCAATCGAAGCAATCCCAATATCCAAGCCTATAGTATATCTCATAAATACCTCCTACCAAATTTATACATTTTTAATTCTATCATAGATTTACATAATTGTCAAAATTTGTAATTTTTTGTAGGAAAGAAGATACCCCATACATGAAATGTATGGGGCGTACTCCGCACTAGTAGTTTATTATAGTAACCTACTAAGTTTTGATATGATATAATATATGAATATATTACATTATATTCCAAAAATTGTCAAGTTTTTTCTTTTATTTTATATTACATTTTACACATTTCTTTCCATATGTTATACTTATTCCAAAAAATAAAAGGAGAATATTTATGGATATTGATATAAAAAATATTACAATCCTTTCAGCTAAAATAGAAGATTGTAAAAAACTATCTTATTTAAAAAGAGAAATATGGGAAACTACTTATAGAGGGTTATACCCAGACGAAAAATTAGATAATTACGATTATGAAGAAAATACTAAAAAATTTGAAAATATTATAAAAAACCCAGATTTTCATTTATATGTTGTTAAATATAAATCAGAAATTATTGGCTATATTGGTTTTCGGTAAGCCACTTAGACCTTTTAGGAATTATACTCAAGAAATAGGACTTTTGTATATTAGAAAGGATTTTCAAAAACTTGGTATAGGAAAAAAACTGTTTAATTTAACTTATTCACATATTCAATCCACAGGTGTGGATAACTTTTTTATATCTTGCCACAAATATAATACAAATGCCAGAAAGTTTTATGAAAAAATGGGAGGAAAATTAGTTTATACTGATGAAGATACAGAAAATGGTGGAATTCCACAGGTTAAATATGAATATACTATCAAATAAAAGTTATAGGCTCATTAAGTGGTAATACTATATAATACCATTATGAGCCTATTTTTCATGTATACTATAATAGCTTATATATTTAATAAAAAAGTACCAATATTTAAATATGTTGCAAAAATTATCCACAATAAATATGGTATCTGTGAATAACTTACTATTTTATTTTTACCATAGAATAACTTTATCATATAGATTATTAAAACTAATAAAATTAAAATCCAAATTATAGAAATAAATCTTAATTCAAAAACAAAATATATTATTGGCCATATTAGATTAACTATTAATTGTGTATAATATATTTTATCTATTTCTTTATCATTCTCCCCTTTATATACTAATATTCCATATGCTATTCCCATGATTAAATATAATATACTCCAAACTACACTAAACAAAAAATCTGGTGGATATAATGGTGGTTTTTCTAATGTACTTGAGTTAATAAAGCTTGATATTATTAATCCTACTATACCACCTAATACAATTGGTAATAATATATTTTTTGCCAAAATAATTTTATTTTTCATTGTCTCCTCCTTTTATTAATATTATATTTTACCTTTTACATGTTATTACCAAAAATAACTTAGCATTTCAAGCTAAGTTATTTCCTACAAAATATTTTCTAATTCTTTTAAACTATGTATCTCATAGTTTATATTATATTTCCTATTCTTGTCTCCATTATAGTTACACCAACAAGTATCCATACCATTTTCTATTCCACCCTTTATATCTTTTTCTAGTTCATCTCCTATAAAAAGAATTTTATCACTTTTTATTATGTTGGCTTTTTTGAAAAGCCCTTCATAAAAAATTTTATGTGGTTTCATTGCACCTATTTCTTCTGCTGAAAATACATTACTTACATAACTTGAAATTCCTAATTTTTCTATTTTCGTTTTTAGTGGTATAGTTGGTCCATTTGTTACAATAACAATTTTATAATTTTTTTCATATAAATATTTCATTATATCTAATGCATATTCTCTAGGTACTACATTTTTCTTCATACCTTCCATATAAATACTATTTATTTCAACAGCCTCATTATATGTAATTTCATTATTATAATATTCTAAAAACCTATATGCTCTTAACCATTCCGCTTTCTTTTCATTATCATCTTCATATGGTGTAATTAATTTTCCTTCCGCTCTTTCCTTCCATGTTTTTTTGTCTATTTTATAAAATTTTGAAAATTTATTATCATCGTATGTTTCTTTTCTATGTTTCATTACCTCTTTAAATGCTTCTTTTATATTTTCTTCATCATTTGTAAGAGTATCATCTAAATCAAAAATAATTACATTATACACTTTGTTTCCTCCATTATAAAAACGTTTATCTACTTCTTGCTATTATATTAGTTTTTTACTTTAATTACAATATTTACTTTTCAATCTTTTACATATATAATTACATGTAAAAGGAGGTATTTAGTATGAAATTACAAGATAAAATTGCAATAGTTACAGGTGGAGCAATGGGAAATGGCTTAGGTATAGTTAAAGTATTTCTAAAATATGGTGCAAAAGTATCAATATTTGATTATTCTGAAAAATTAAATGAAACAGTTGATAATTTAAGAAAAGAAGGATATGAAGTAGATGGATATTTAGTAGATATTCGTGATAGTAAAAAAATTGAGGATGCTGTAAATGCAGTAATTCAAAAATATGGTAAAGTTGATGTATTAGTAAATAATGCAGGTGTAGCAAAACTAACCCCATTTTTAGAAACATCTGATGAAATAAGAGATTTCCATTTTGATATTAATATAAAAGGTACATGGAATATGTCTAAAGCTGTAGTTCCATACATGGGAAAAGGTGCTTCAATTGTTAATTTATCTTCTGTTACTGGAACAATGGTTGCAGATACTGGTGAAGTTGCATATGCTACAACAAAAGCTGCTATATTAGGATTTACAAAAGGGCTAGCTGCAGAAGTTGTAGATAAAGGTATAAGAGTAAATGCAATTCTTCCTGGGTATATTATGACTCCAATGGTAGAAGGAATTGCAAAAGATTCTGATAGTAATAATCCTGCCTCAGTAGTAGAAGGAATTGCAAATGGCATTCCTATGAAAAGATTAGGAACTATAGAAGAGCTAGGTGAACTTGCTGCATTTCTAGCAAGTAATGAAGCTTCATATTTAACAGGTCAAAGTTATGTTATAGACGGTGGTTCTACTCTTCCTGAAACAATGAGTGTTGGAGTTTAGATATAGTAAAAGGAATATCTATTTTATGATATTCCTTTTATTTTACTTTCACACCTATTAAATATAATAAATTTACAGCTTGAAGCTCGTCTACTATCGCACCTTTAATATCTTCAAGTGAAACAGCAATCCCCTCTATGTTACAACTAGATAAATCTATTCCCTTTAAACTAGTTTTAAAGAATTGAGCTTGTGTTAAATCAACATTTTCAAACACTATATTTTTTATTTTTGTTTCTTGAAAATAACTATTTCTTAGTTGAGAATTTTTGAACAAGATATTTTCTATACTAGCCATTGATAAATTAATATAATTAGCATTAGTATCTATAAAAATAACATTATATAATCTATCTTCGGACAAGTTACATCCTGTAAGTTTACAGTTTTTAAATTCACATCTTATAAATGCTGTGTCAATAAAATTTGAATTAGAAAAATTACAGTTTTCAAATATAGCGTCTTGAAATGTAACCTTTTCTAGCTTTCCATTTTGTATAGAAATATTTTTAAATTTACAGCACTCAAAATCAACATTTTCTAATTTTATATTATTACATTCGTCATTTTCAAAATTAGCATATTCTATATTTTCACTACTTATATCAGTTATTTTCTCGTTTTTAAAATTACTTAAATTCATTTTTTGTGGCAGTAATATGTTCATTATTTCCCTTCTCTTGCTATTTTTCATTTTCTTTCTCATAACGATTAGATAATTCATTTAAGAATTTATCTCTTTCCTCATCTTCATATCCTCTAAAAATAATTTCTTTAATATCTTCATGATTAAACAAAAAAGTCATTCCAGCCCCTAAATTTACTTGTGGATAAGGTACAGAAACATAATCATATTCCTTTTGTTTACTAAATAAACCTTTCTTACCATCTAATTGCATAATACCATAAATCATAAGTGGTTGCTCTCCATCTTTTAAAATTACAATAGAACCAATTGGCAATAAATCTTTTATTTTTATGTTCATATATAAACTCCTTGCTGGTATTAATTTATTCTTTATCTATATTACTTTAATTTACTTCTTAAATATTCTATATATGTCTTTTTATTATTTTACCATACTTTTTTAATTTTGTATCAACTCTTTACTTTCTTATTAACTCTTCATGTATTTTTCTCACATTATATTTATAATAATTAAAAAAATAAAATAGCCTGTATCTGTTAATACAAACTATTTCTAATTTGGTTGCGGGGGTAAGACTCGAACTTACGACCTTTGGGTTATGAGCCCAACGAGCTGCCAACTGCTCCACCCCGCGATGTGTTAACATATTTATTATACTACTTATATATTATTCTTGTCAACACATTACTTTAAATTTCCGCTTCATATATGTGTTTATAAATATGTCTTAATATATATTATGCAAAAATTTATATATTATTCCTTACTTTTAAATCTTTTTCCATTATTTTTTCTATTTCTTATTACATATATTATTTGGAATAGAATTGCAATAATTATTAATAGTGCTACAAATTTTATTTGCATTATTTTTGCTAGAAAACCTATTATAGGAATTTTAGCTACTACTATTCCTATAACATCATCATTTGCTATTTCATTTATATTAACATTTAAATTGTTATCTCCTTTTGTTACTATATATTCTTCTCCGTTATCATTATACTTTCTATATACTCTTTGTATTTTTATTTCTCCATTTGCTGAATATGTAATAATATCATTTTGATTAGGATTATTTTTATAAGTAATTAGTAATTGAGAAGATTTTATTTCTGGCTTCATTGAGCTATCATCATCAACTGTAACAATTCCTATATTACCTAGCTGTATATACTTTTCTCCACTTATTATATTAATTAGGTTGTATATTAAACTATAAAGAATTAATAGTATTCCTATTATTATCAGCAAATATTTAATTAATTTACTTATAACATTAAATATTATTTCACCTATTTTTTTCTTTTTCAATTTCCCTTTTTCTTCTCCTATTTTCTTTTCTTTCATCTATTATTACCTTATATAATAGCAACAACAGTAATATTAAAACAATTATTAAAATTATCATTTGATTTTGTAAAAACATTATTACATTACCTAAGTATGGTATTTTTATTGTCATTTTACCCTTTATATTACTAAATTCAATCTTTTCCTGATCTTCTATAGAATTATTATCTCCTTTAGTAATATATTTTACTTTTCCTTCTTCATTTATTATATTAGTAATTCTGTGTGTATTAATTCTTCCATCCTTATCAAATGTTATTATATCATTTATATTTAAATCTTCTTCCTTACATTGCCTTACAATTACTACATCACCATTATTTATTTCTGGTTCCATACTATTTGATGTTATAATATATGCTTGATATCCAAATAAATTTAATGATTCTTCATTGTCTATAGATGAAATCCCAACTAATATAACATTATATAAAATAATAATAAAAATTACTATTAGCACTATTCTAATTCTTTGTACAGTCTTTTTTCGATTCATTATAGATTCTATATCATATTTCATTTTTACCTTCCTAAGTTACATTATTTAATGTAAGGCAGTATAATACTGCCTTACACTTTTATTTAATTATTATATACTCATAGTCTTCACCTATATAGTTATTTCCATCATATAATTTATATACTAACTTATATGTTCCAGATATTAAATTTTCTTTTAATATTAAAGTGTTTGTACTATTTGCCTCTGGGCTTTCTGTTAAAATATATTCATTCTCCTTGTTGGATTCAGTTAAAGCATTAGTTACATAATCTGCTAAATCCACTATTTCATATTTATCAGAATAAACTTCTGAATAATCTCTTCTATATAATGACATTGTTATATTTGGACTTTCTAATCCTGATGAGTATTCAAGTTGTGCAATAATTGAATTATCTCCATTCGTGGTATTTCCTGTTTCCTTATCTACTACTTTATAATCATCAGTAGTATATAAATTTAATCCGTATTCAGAATTTATTATTGTGACTTTAACTTCTGTAGATGCTGATGACTCTAATCCATAATATATACCATCTGGTGAACCAAATGTTTCTACTTTTATTGTATAAGTACCTGTTGCCAATATAGAATTATTAGCTGTATCTATTTTAATTCTCGATAACACATTAGATACTTTATCTGCAATTTTTATTCTTGTTGTTCCGTCTATTCTTGGGTAATATTTCTGTCCATCTAATTCAAAGTTAATACCAAATAAACTATCTAAAGCTAGCTGATTTCCATCATTATCATATATTGTAAGCATTATTCCCATTTTCTTTTCAAAATACTCTGTATCATATATTGTTTTTGAATCTATTATTTGTTGTTTAAAGTCTGTTGTTACTTCAAAGTTTATATCATCACCTAAATAAACTGTATCATCTATTGTAGCAGAAACATTTATTGTAGAATTAGCATTACTATACACACTATACTGCATTATATCTCTTTGTATACCCAAAACACCTAATAATGTTTCATTTTCGTTATTTCTAAGTTCCATTAGAAGATTATTATTTTCAATGTTTCCTTCAATTTCTGCTTCTGAAAACTTTATATGGAATATGAAGTTTTCATATAATATATCTTGATTGTTATTATAATAATTTTGAATCGCATCCTGCTCATTAAAGTATTCATCTGTACTTCCCATTGCAATAAAATCCGATAATTTATATTCAAATTTATTACTATTTACATCTTCCTGGGTTACAACATAATAATATTCTTTATCTGTAATTAAATCTAACATAACAATTCTGGTATCTTTTGGAAAACTATATTCTTTTCCATTAGCATCTCTAGATATTAGTACTCTATAATCTGTAGAAAAATCATTATAATATTCACTATTTGAGAAATCTTCTATATATAAAGAATAATATGTTGAAAATGCACTTTCCTTTGTAATACTCGTTGTCGTTGATGTAAATAATCCATATTCTTCTCCTGGTGTTATTGCTGCCTCATAATAATCATCTTGATATAAAGCTGTACTCATTGTTATATTTATATCTATATATTTTATAGCATAATTTAAATCATCTACCGGCACTAATGCCTGTAATCTTATTTTTACATCTCCAAGCAACTTCTCTACACTTATATTTGCTGAATGGTATAAACAAAAGTTTAGTGTTGGTGTAAATGTGGAGTTATCTGCCTTATAAGTACTATCTCCTGTATAAGTACCTCCAAGCTCTGTTAAGAATATTGTTTCTGCTTGGTTTTGCCAACCATTTTTTCCTGCTTCCATAGATAGTCCATATATATTATTAGCATCTTCTTCATTTTCTGCAATTGGTTCTATATCATTTGGA
This sequence comes from Clostridia bacterium, assembly GCA_017886645.1. Lineage (GTDB taxonomy): Bacteria > Bacillota > Clostridia > TANB77 > CAG-508 > CAG-273. The sequence goes on along the minus strand of JAGHJM010000026.1, from coordinate 20,677 downwards.
TCTATTAAACTTATATCTTCATCCAATCCTGCTGAAAATCCTATTAAGCTAAATGTAATATTTGGATCTGAAAATCCCATTAGTGATAATTCATAAGTTCCTAAAGTTGCGTATTTTGATGCAGTTAATGATAATTCAAAAACTGTAACATCCATTTGTTCTCCTACCATCCATATGTAATAAACGTCATCTGCTGGAGTTGTATCTATGTATTCCATTTTTATGTTACCATCAACATTATAGTTTGTATAAAATCCATCTATTGAAGTATCATGGTTGTCCATATGTTGTGCCATTGCATATGAGTTAGAAGAAAATGTTCCTGCATTTGTTATAACATCTCCATTTTCATAATTGTGGTTATATAACCCTGTACTAGTACTAGGATTCATTCTATTTGTAAATAATCCTAAAAATATCATTCCATGTACTTGTCCATATGCTGTTACCTGTTCGTTTGTAGCTATGTTTAAATTTTTTCCTTCTGCCATATAAATTCTATTATCTACATTTTTAGTAACTGTATTTGCTTCTTCATCAATAGTTACAGCACCTTTTACTTCCTGTCCATTTTCATCTACTAAACTCTCTAATACTGTTAAAAGATTGGCTCCATAATTTAAATATAATGTAGAATTGTTTTTTAATTTAACTACATCCACTCTACTAATAGTATAATATTCATCTGAATATTCATTTGTTCTATCTGTTGCTCCAGATAATGCTATTGCAGAATTACTTATTGTAGCACAATCTGCTCTTTGAAGTGAGACATTACTTTTTGGTGCATCTGGTGTTCCATAATTTTGTATATTAATATAACTATCTCCACTTGTACTTGATGCATTTCCTGAACCAAATATACTTCCATCTATGTCAAACTCTTCATACCCATTACCATTTATTTCAATATTTATTCCATCTGTAACACTTATAAATGAGAAGTCATATATTTCAGATCCAGATTCATTTGCTTCTCCTCCACCAAATACAGTTCCATATATATGTAAATCTCCTATTTCTAGCGAATTATCATTTATCGTATCATATCCTATATTGGTTTTGGTTACTCCATATACAACTGACGTATTTGCTCCTCCATATACGTTTCCTGCAATAGTTCCTGATACAATATTTACTGTACTTGTTGAAGAATGGTCTGTTTCTGTTCCTGTAGCAGCTTTATTTCCACCACCAAATACATTTTTTCCAATATTTGTCGTTGTTCCATCTATTGTTAAATTAGTATTGCCATATACTATAGCAGTACTTCCGTTTCCACCAGAATATAAGCTACTATCTAAATTTGAATTTTTTACATGTACATATGTGTTTCCTGTTACTGTTCCTTCATTTCCGCCTCCATATACATTTTGTACAATGCTTGCATTTTCTATATTTAGATTTGTATCTGTGTTTACTCCTGCTCTATTTCCTCCGCCATATACATCTCCACTTACTGTTCCATTAATTAAAACATTTGTAAGATTGCTTTCTGCTTGGTCTCCGCCACCATATACATTCACAATATCACCCGCAATAATATGTACATTGGTTGTTTCCGTTCTTCCTCCTTGGTTGTTTCCTCCATATACATTTTCAGCATATCCACTATTAGTTGTAACATAACTATTTGTAACTGTTCCAGACATATTAGAACCGCCAAAAATTTTATCTACTTGTGCTCCATTTAAATTTACATTAGTTGTAGTAACTCCAGCTTCATTTCCTCCGCCGTATACATTGGATATTATATTATCAGATTTATTTAATTCTATATTACTTGTTTGGCTATTTGCCTTATCTCCTCCTCCATACACATTCTCTATATTTCCGCCGTTTATATTTATATTTGTTGTTATTGTAGTTCCACCTTGGTTATTTCCTCCATAAATATTTCCTAAGTTTCCACCTGTTACTTCAACGTTGCTCTCTGTTATTTCTCCTTCTTGGTTTGAGCCACCAAATACATTTTGTGCTTGTCCACCTTGTATATATACATTAGGTGTTGTAACTGCTGCCATGTTGCCTCCGCCAAATATATAAGGAATGCTATTACCAGAAGATACTAAATATACTGTTGCATTTATTGTATCTACTCTATTTCCACCGCCATAGACTGCATTTGTAATAGAACATCCATTAATAGTTACTGTTGCATTTTCAGTAAGTCCTCCAATGTTATTTCCCCCATATACTGTATTAACAGTTCCAGTAGTTGCTTCTATAACTGAATTTTGGACTGTTCCATTTTGGTTTGAGCCTCCATACAAAGTAGTGGTTTCTCCTCCCTTTACATATACATTAGTATTGCTTACCTCAGCTAAGTTTCCACCTGCATATATTTCATTATTAGTTCCACCATTTATATTTACTGTGGAATTTGTTACTACTGCTTGATTTCCTCCTCCAAATACTCTATTTTGAATTCCTCCGTTTACATTAACAGTAGTGTTTCCTATTACTGCACCTAAATTTCCTCCACCATAAATATCTCCTGTATGCGTTCCGTTTTGTATGTTTATATTAGTTGTTCCTTCTGTTTTTGCATTGTTTCCTCCGCCATATATTTCTGTATCTAGATTACTTGATATAGTTATATTTGACGTACCAATTAATTTAGCCATTTCTTCATAGTTAGAAAGCCCTGCTCCTGCTCCAAATATGTTACCATTAATGTCTGGTGTTCCAGATATTTCAATATTTGAATTACCTTCCATTTGTGCTATTTCCGGCTTTCTTGACATATCATACCCACAACCTGCTGCATATATATTTCCGTTTATAGTTGGAGAACCACTAATTATAATATTACTATCTCCATATAAAGAACCTCCATCTGTTGCAGTTACATTTGCATTTAAATATTCTGTATATCCATATCCTCCACCATATACATCTCCATCTATAGTGCCTCCAGATATATTTATATTAACATAAGTATCAAAATTTTCTCCATAGTTTTTATATGGATCAGATGATGTACTACTATAACCTGTTACCCCTCCTGCTCCTGCTCCATATATATTATTAGTAATTTCTCCTCCTGTTATATTTATGTTTATTGTTCCATAAAAGTATGAATCACAAGTATTTCCTGTATAACTATTATCTACATTTCCATAGTTATCAACTACTCCCATATTTCTGCCTAAACATCCACCATATAGTTCTTCTATACTTCCGCCTGTTACATTTATTGTAGTTTCTCCTAAGAAAGTATTATTTGGGTAATCCCATGGATCCCATCTGTTTCCAGTTGGTATATTTTGTGAATCTCCTATACTTCCTCCAAGCACACGTCCTACTGAGCCATTTTTTATATTTTCTGTAACCCTAGAATAGTTATTTCCGCATGCAGAACCACCTGTTAATAAGTTAACATCATAGTCATAATCAGAAGATGTTGTACTATTTTGTATATCAATTGTAATAGATATATTAAAAGCATCATTCATTGATGACCCCATAAAGTCATGTGAAGTTGTTTGTCCTTGTCCATCTGAAGTTCCTGGACTTCCTCCTCCAATTATTCTTCCATATGTACCGCTTTTTATAACTATTTCTGGATTATTTCTAGGCAAAGTAGTGTAATTATATTGAAGCCATCCACAAATAATGTGAAATGCTGGTGCTCTACTTCCCAATAATCCTTGGTTTCTATTAGAATTCTCATAATTAACCATAGTAATTCCTTCTCCCATGGTTAAACTATATCCTTGTAAGTACAAATATAATTGTCCATTTGCACCATATAAATCTAAATATTGAAAAGTAGTATTACCATTTAAATATTTATATTCATATGTATTCCATGATTGTTCACTATATAAATATAATCTTCCATTATAATTTACTCCACCATATATTCCAGTAATTGTTACATCCTTTTCATATGTTGCAGCATTTCTTGAATCATCTTCATAGTTATAAAAGTTTGTATTTGAATAAGTCCCCATTAATACTATAATATTCTTATTCCTTCCAGCATTAGAATCTAATTTACCATATGCTGTACTCATTGTTCTTACTGGTGTTTGTGGAGAATATCCATCATTCCTATCATTTCCATCATTATAGTCTAAATAAATTACATTTCTATCCCCATATATAAAAGACCCCTCTACTGTTAACGCAAGGTTAGCATTATTTGTTGCTACTAATTTATATTCTACTCCTTCTTCCAAATTATTTAATGTTAAAGATGTTTCTCCTTCTATTTCTTCTTCAGCTAATCCTGCAATATCTAATGTATACCACTGATAAGTATAATCATCTAAATTAATAAAAGGCAAAGCTTCTCCTTCTAGTCTAGCTGTAACACTATCATTTCGTTCATTTATATCAAATTCTATATATAATGTATATCTTGTTACAGTAAAGTGTAAAATAGAATAATATTGTCCATCTCCCACTAGTACTGTATAATTGTATTCCATATCCCAAGATTTTTCTTGCACAACTTGATTTTGATTTCTTAATTCTTCTACAATATTATCTTCTAAATACCATTCGTATGTATATGGTCCAGAACTATATTCATTTTCTATTTCTACAACATATGTAGGTTTATTACTATCATTTATAGAAGTGGTAAATCTAGGTATAAAAGAAAAAGTGTTATTTTCATATTTCCATCTTAAGTATTCATTTCCAGCATTGTTATTAAAGTCTGTTAATAATGTTGAAATATTAGAAACATATATTCCTTTGTTTACCCCTTGTACATATCCAATATTTCTATAACTACTGTTTAATCTTCTAGTAGAATTACCAGAAGTCACACTAGCATTAAATGTTGTACCGTTTGCAGCAAAACTATTATAACTACTTGTCATAGTTAAATTTCCTGCATCATTTCCATTCCATATAATTGCATAATTATTTCTATTATCATAATTTGTAGAATCAATAAGTGCTGCAAATATTGGTCCTATAAAGCCATTTGAGTTAATTGTTCCTACATATAAACAATCTTCTGGCCAAACTTGTTGAGAACGTATTGTCCCAATTATTCCGCCTGTATGATATTGTGCATCATAAGTATTTGTTCCAAACCAACTAGTCCTTACTTCATTACTTAAATTTATATTTGTATTTACAAAGCAATTTTCTATTGAATATCTACTATTAGTACCCGGATTGTTTGTATTATTACTTGTATTTTGTGCATATCCAACTAATCCACCTACAGAATATTGGAATGATGAATTATATATAGTTACATTTCCATTGTCACTTATATTACAGTTTTTAGCTATATTGTTAACTATTTGTGTATTTCTATAAATAGTCCCTACAAGTGTTCCTACATGTATTCCCATATCATACCAAGTACTATTTGATGTATTTCCGCTTCCTCCAATAGAAACATTTATATTATCAATTTCTAAATTTTTTATAATAGTCTTTGAATTTCCCCCGCCTAAACTACCAAATAATCCATATGATTCTATTTGATTAGTAGGCATAGAATCTATATTTATTTGTGCATTAGATATAATATGTCCTGCCCCATCAAAAATGCCCATAAAAGGATTATCTGTATTCCCTATTGGTGTCCAATTTATATTATTTAAATCTATATCACATGCCAATTGAAAATATATATTTGCATAATTATTTCCTGCATTTACTTGCTGTGCTAAATACGCAAGTTCATCCCCTGTTGAAATTAAAAATGGACTATTTTCCGTACCATCTCCAAATTTATATCCACTTGCCACTTCACCTTCCCATACAGATGCTCTAGTGCTTGCAACAGGTTCTGTAGAATATGCTACTAATTCTGCCTCTGGTGATTCTTCTAGTACAGCATATACTGAAAATTCTTCAGTTTGAAACGATATATTTTCTCCTTCTTTTTCTACCTCTTTTACTTCTGTAGTTTTTTTCTCTCCTATATGTACAACTCTATAATTATTTTCATCGTTGTCTGTGTTTATTTTTGTTATTGTAACTTTTACATTTTCATTATAATTATTTGGCTGATACTCTTTGTCTTCATAAAGTATTTTTATATCATATGCTACTTCTAAATTTACATTATTTATTAAATATTGGTCTATTTGTTCTTGTATTTCTGTTTCTTCTACTTTTTCTACACTTAATGTAGCTTCTTTTGGCATATGGCCTGATACTTTTATAGTTCTTTCTTCTGCATTTATAGATATTTCTTTATTATATAATACTAAATCTCCATTTTCTTTTTTATCGTATTTAGCATTTATTAGTATGTTTCCATCATTTATTTCTTTTTCTGTTAAATATAATTTATCACCTGGCTTTAATTCCAAACTTTCTTCAACAGTTTCCACATTTTCTTGTGGAACGTTTTCGCTTTGTTCTAAATTTTCTGCTGTATTTAATATTTCGTTATCTTCTACTGTGTTATTATTTTCCTCTTCCTCTATTACCTCATTTTCCTTTATACGAGATATATTATATTGTGTAATTTTATATTCATTAATATATTCCGGTAAAGTTATATAATATTCATTCTGCTCATTTGTTGCCACAAGTCCAATATTTTGATTTTCTATGTTTGCCTCTTCGTCGGCGATTTCTACTGCAATTTCAATTACTTTATTGGCTCCTGACCTACTAAAAGCTACTATTTCTATAATTATTAATAACACTAATAATATTAATATTATTACTTTCTTTTTATTAATTTTTTTCATTAGCAGCACTCCAATAATTTTTTGTTATTTTTGCCCATTCTTTAGTATTCTATTGTATTCACAAATATTATCTATTTGTTCTATGGTTAGTCCTGATTTATTTATATTATTTCTTATATTTATCTTTTCCAAACTATCTAATAGATTATCTAGATTTTCTTCTTCTAAATCTTGTTTTTCTATATTAAAGTTTAAAAGTTTATATCTATCCTTAATTATTAATGCAATATCTTTTTCTTCAGAAATACTTATATTGTTAATAATAGTAAAATAAGGTGATTTTATATAATTGTTAAAATCTGTTATAAAATTTTCAATTTCATTTTGTTCAATCTCTTTATTTTGTTCAATAATGCATTTTACTAAGAAATTATAAAAACAATCTGCAAATTTAAATGCATCATATATTGTTGAATCTTTACTAATATTTTGTGATATTCTAGTATATAAAATATTATTTGCTAATTCCTTATACTCGTTTTTCATATTTAATATAATTTCATTACATTTTGATGTCTGATTTTCCTTTTTTCCAAATAGTCCTTGATTAGTAAGCTTTTTTAGCTGTTTTTCATATTCTTCTATTTTTTTCATATTTTCTTTATATTTATTTTTATATTGTTCTATTTCTTCAAACATCTTTTTTACAGCTTTATATATAAATTCAAATCTTATATAATTTTTATATTCGTATATACTATTAATAAATTTAACTACATTTTTATTTATTTCTTCTAACAGATTAGTTTCTTCTTGCATTTTATTAAATATATCTGTACTTAAAATTTGTTCATATATTCTATTTATTTTCTCATCTGTATAATCTTTTATATTTAATTTTCCATCTAAAAAAAGCTGTAGTATAATTTTCTTATTATCACTTAAAATTTCGTCTAGCTTTCTTCTAGTTTCTTTATAATCTTCTAATATCTTTTCTTCATCAATTTTATATTTATTCAAGACATTATTCTTTTTATTAGTATAATATTTATCTATTTCTTTTTTATTTTTTAAATATAGTGTTTTTATAATTATTTCAATATGTGTTATTAATTCTGGACATTTCCAATATATTTCTTCAAACTTTTCTTTTACTATTTCTGAATTTACATCTCCGGTTTTCATTTCATTAAAAAAAGTGTCCATATATTCTTCTGCATATTGGCTATAAGAAAAGTCTTCTTTTTTTATTTCTATGCCTATATTTCTAAAAATGTTAACACTTTTCATTATTTGGTTGTTAACATTTTCTAAATTTTCCTTATAATATTTTCCTAGTTTATATACTTCTTTATCTAAGTTAGATTTTTCATAAGAAGTTTTTATCTCATTAATATCTTCTAATATCTCTTCATAATTATATATTTCTTTTTCTAGTCTTTCTATCTCATCATTTTGTTTAATATTAGTTTTTTCGTTATACCTTTTTTTTATTTCTTTTAGAATATTTTCTTCATAGCTTGTATACTCATCTAGCATGTCACTTATTTTTTGGAAATATCTTTCCTTATTTTTTTCTGTATTTTGTGGCATAGTAGATAATACCTCTTTATATACATCAATCTTTTCTATAATTTCTTTACTCATAAACTACATCTCTTCCTTTTGTTTTTCTTGTTCTAAAAATTTTGTAAATTCTGTTACTTTATTATATATTTCTATAATTTCTTCATCAGATAAATTTTCGAAGTCCATATTTCCTCCAATTTTAACACTAATTCTATAGCATATCTTATCATATTTTGGTATTTTTTGTCTATAATATAAAAAAAATAATCATAGTTTCCTATGATTATTTTTCTATAATTTTTCATATATTATGGTTCTTCTGCTATTTCAAATTTTAAGTTAAATGACATATCTGAACCTGAAGCTTGGTTTTCACAGTCTACATCTTGACCTTCAACCCACATATAAATTCTAAGTTTTGTTATTCCTGCTTCAAGATGAATAAGTGGTTGTTCAGTAGCCATTGTTTGTTGTGTAGATATTTGTGGATTTACATCTGCAAAATAATCAGCAAATTTTGTTGCATCTGCTTTTCCTAATAGTACATCTTCACCTGCTATTGCAGCTTTTATTCCATCGTATTCTATTTGAGCTGCTCCAGTTTGTTGTGTTGTTATTCCATATGTATCATTTGCATTTTGAACAGCTGCTGCAGTATGTACATCATTATTTGGTTCCCAAATAACTAAATCTGCAGTTTCACCTTCATCTAAAGCTTGTGCTTGTGCTGAAGTACTTCCTGGTGCTACAGTTCCTTTATCTAAGAAAGCTACTCTTGCTGCATTTTGAATTCCCCTATCTGTTGTATCAGCTTTAAATACAACATTTGAGTCTGTAGATAATACTATATCTTCTGGTTGGTCAACTCTAAGGAATACATCAAAAGCTATATATTTTCCTTCTGCTCCTTCTACTTCTGCATTTTCTTTTGTTGCTTGTAATACGTATTCACCTAAGTTATCTCCTGCTTCTGCAACAACAGCTTGTCCATAGTACATATCTAGGTAATGATTTGTAACTATACCTGCTGTAGAAACTGGCTCTAAAATTGCTGGCATTTGGTTTTTATTTGTAGCATATGTTGCTCCTGCCCCTGTTATATCTTCTACTTGAAGTATAGCTTTCCAATTAGAAGCATCTGCTGAAATTTGTAAACCATTACTTGCAATAACATTTACATCAATTGTACTAATTGATACAACTTCGTTGGCTGTAAACCATGCATATGTTGATGATACAAGTAATACTGCTAATAGCAATAATAACAACAAAGAATACTTTAAGTTTCCTTTTCTTTCGGTCTTCTTGCTCATCTTTATCCTCCTTTTTTCCTTCTTTTACTATTATAGTAAATCATACCAAATGTTTTTTGTCAATAAATGTATAAAACTGTAATATTATTGTAATATTTGTTTATTGTGGTATATGCTCTTCTGTTATTTTCATTGTTAATTTCATTTCTCCACCTATTAAAGCATCTACACAATCTGGGTCGTCTCCTTCTATCCAAATTACTATTGTTATTTTATCTATGTCTCCTGGGTTAAACTGTGGTCTTTCTTTTAACACTACATATTCATTAGAATAAAATTTTTCTGTTTCATATTCTGCTTCACCTGTAGTTTCATTTGGCTTTGCATAAATAGTTCTTTCATCATTCCTATAAATCATAACTCTTACGGCTCTATCTACATTCCTTATTACATCATCAATATGAATGTCATACCAATAATTTATAGTATCTACGCCTTGGTTTTCTAAATAAAAAGTATATGCTATATAATTTTCTCCATTGTGTCCGCCATCTGCTTCATTTTGTATATTTTCTGGTAACCAATTAACAGAAATGTTGTCCATATACTCTAGTTCGTCTGCTTTTAATATTTTTTTCTGTTGTTTGTTTTCTATACTTTCATACATAACTAAGCCACTTTCTTCTCCTTGTAAAGAATCAAGTGTTATTGTAAAGTCTCCTAGTTCGTATATTGCTCTAAGTATAAAATATATAATAATCAGAAACAAAATTGTTATTAAAATTGCTATTCTTATTATTTTAATTCTTGTTTCCCTTTGTCTAATTTTGTCGGATTTTAGTCTTCTTTCATAATCATTAACTTTCTTTTTTTCTTTTTGTTCTTTATCTTTTTTCAATATTTTTCTTCCTTTCGTTTTTATATTGATTTGTTTCTTATCTTATGGTATAAAATGTTTAGGAGGTTTGTTATGAAAAATTATAAAAAAATTCTTATTTTAATAGCAATTATTTTTTTAATTATTTCAATATTTTTTATAATTCAAACATATTCAAAGTATTTAAGCTCGGCTACAGGAGAAACCTCTGTTTCTATAGCTAAGTGGAATATAAAAGTAAATAATTTATCAGTAACTACTAACACCGATATTTCCGCTTCAATAGTTCCTGTATTTCCAGGTAATAGCAATATTGCAAATAACATTATTGCACCTACAGCCGAAGGTTATTTTGATTTAGTTTTAGACTTTCAAGATACAGACGTATCTTTTAATTATACAATATCCAGTTCAGTAGCAGAAGATAGTCCTGTAAAAGATTTCGTTATTGTTGGATATTCTATAGATAATGGAGAACGTATAGATATTACTGACACCCAAGATAATTTAGTATCTGAGGATATTCTTTTAACAGATAATATTACTACACGTACAGTTAGAATTTTTGTTAAATGGATTGATGATGATTCTCAAACTATGGATAATGCTGATGATACAATTGCTACAACATCAGATAATCCTGCTAAATTTAATGTAAATCTTTCTTTTAAACAAATAATTTAATTTTTTCTATAAAAAGTGGATTTTATTCCACTTTTTATCCTTGTGTAGCTATTAATTTTATTTTTATTAGTAAACTTGTTTCTCCTGGGTTTAAAGAATAGTATTCATATGCTTTATTTCCCCAATATGTATCTAATTCGTCATCTCCTGATTCATATGCCCATTCTACACTTATTTTAAAACTTCCTGTTCCTGTTTCTCCAACTAATTGTGAATCTTCTTTATTAATTATTATTTTAAAAGGGTATTCTTGTAATATTTTATTTTCTAAGTCTTCTGATGTAGTATTTTCATCAATCTCAAATTTTTCTCCTAATATTTCTATTGACTCAAACTCGTAAGAAAGCACTGCTTTCATTTCTCCTCTATTATGTACTTGTATTTCTTGCTCATATGTTTCCATTCCTGGATATATTCTGTCTAAATTAATTTCTATATTAGTTATGGTTTCTCCTTCTCCTGCAGCAAATTCTATATTCCATGATGTAACATGTGCAGATATAGATGTAGACACTCTTGTTGCATATATAAACCATGCATATGTATTAAAAACTAATAACGTTATTAAAATTACGATGTGCTTTATTTTTATTTTTTTTATTATATTTAGTGCTTTCCCTTTTTTGTTATTTTTTTGTTTTTTTTTTCTGTTTTTTCTTTTTCAATTAGTACTTTTTCTTCATTATCTTTTGTCTTTTCCACTTTCTTTGCTTCAATTTTATCATCTTCATTATCTTCTTTAGATTTTTCTTCTATTATTTGTTTATTTTTTTCCTCTTCAGCTTCTTTTTCTTCTTTTCTTTCTTGCCTTCTTATTAGAAAGTCTACAATCATTTTAGCTATTATTATTGCCATTGGAACTATTATGCAGAAGTAGAATAAATATATATTTCTAGTAATGTTACTAATAAAGCTTAATATAACAGATTTGTATATAACTTTTCCATATACTTGATTTTCTGAAATTTCTGGATCTGCTTCATTATTCGCAATTCCTTTTGTTACAAATGTATATTTGCCGTTTTCTTCTTTTTTCTCAATTACTTGGTGTGTAACAATTTTTCCATCAAAGCTTCCCTTTTCTCCTTCATATGTTATATCATCACCAATTTCTATTTCACTTGGGTCAACTTCTTTTGAGATTAACACATCTCCTACATTATATTTAGGTTCCATACTTCCAGTTGCTACATTAAATATTCTAATTCCAGCAATTGCAACATTATTATCTGAAAATCTTTGTATTAGTACTACTATTAAAATTAGTAGTACTAATATAAATGATATTGTATAAAGTATATTTCCTATTATTTTTAACGCTTTATTTTCTTTTAATTTTTTTAGCATTTTATTCGCTCCTATTTATTTTTTCTAAATATTTATTAATATGTTCACTGAAAATTTTCTGTATTTCTTGCATAGTTGCTGTTTTCTTATATTTTATAATAGCATATTTTTCTCCAATCATTTCTTTTAATTGTTCTTCTGTTAAATTATTATCTATGTCCATAATTTTTTCTAACATTTGATTTATTAAATTTTCTTTTATTTTCTTTGTAGTTTCTTCATTTTCTTCTATATCTTTATTTAAAGTATTTATTATTAAATAATTTAATAGAAATACTTCATCTGTTAGCTTTTTTATTTCTCCATCATCCATGTAATCATTTTTTTCTGCTATATTTTGAGTTTTATCATCATAATTATCTTGTATATAATTCCAAAGCTTTATAGCATATTGGAAATTAACATTCTTTAATATAACATTTGTCTTTTTTATTGGTGGTCTAACAAGGCTTACATGTTTCTTTTCTAATATTTTATATACTTCTGAATTAGTTAAATCTCTTATTCTATGCTCTAATTTTTCTATTCTTGCAAATATTCCTTGTTCTGAATTATTTTCTTTTTCATTTTTTAATTTTGTTTTTATACTAAAATTCATTTCTATATCTTCATCAGAGAAATTGCTTTTTCCTCTATATTCTATTAGTTTATCATTTTTTTGTTTTGCTTCTTTAGTCATTTCTAAGCTTTTCTTTTTTAATTCAATAAAAATTTTAGTATTTTGAATTAATGTATATATAAGCCTATTTTCATATGTATCATAGCTTTCTTCTTTGTTTATATTTAGTATTTTTGAAGGTCTTACATCACCTGTTTTTTTGTCTATTTCCTGGATTAAGTTAGTGTTTCTAGAAAGATGTTTTATACTATCTACTGTAATTTTTCTTGCAAGTTCTATTTTTACAATATCTTCCTCATTTATTATAAATCTATTTGGGCTTCTAAGTATATTATCTAAATATGGTATGGTTTGTTCAATTTTTTCTATCCATTCTGTATCTCTTGCTGTTTTCTCATAATCTGTCATAACTCTTACAGAAGATTCTGTATTTTTTATAAACCCTTCTTTTAAATTATCAGAAGTTTTTTCATATAAATCTAATATTTTAAATTCTTCCATCCTTCATCTTCCTTATGTTAATTTTTTAAGTCTTAATATATAATCTTTACATTCTTTCATTTTATCTTTTCCAAATGTAGTATCTAAGAAATTTATGTATGGGTCTAATTCGTCTCTTATGTATGATATATTTAATTGTTCAAATTTTCTTAATATTTTCTTTGCTATAAAGTAATCTACACCTGTTATTTCATCTCCTCCACATGCTACAAAAACCGGTACAAATTTTTTCATATGTGCTACAATACGGTTACCAAAGGCTATACGAAAATGTCTTATAACATAATCATCCATTTCTTCTATTTTCTTTAACGTCTCTTCTGATATAGGATTTTCTTCCATTGCAGTTTCAAATATTTTGTCCAAATAACTATAATTAATATCCATAGCATCTGCCTCTATAGGTTTAAATACTTTTCCTTTATCATTTATATCTATTGGCATTGCTCTATCGTAAACCTTATCTGTTACCATAAATGTTGAGTCATCATTGTTTATTGTTCCAATATACCATAAATTTGCTGGTATTTTTAGTTTTCCGCCTTTTACATGTTTAGGATCGCTTTTCCAACTATTTGGAACTAATTCTATTACCCATTCATCTTTATTTGGCATTTCTAGTATAGATAACATCTCTGCGAAGTAATATTCAACACGAGATATGTTCATCTCGTCTAATATTATTGTATATACATCATCTGTGTATCCTGCCATATACATTTCTTTTAATACATCTGTTTCATTAAATTTTTTAGTAAATTCATTAAAGTATCCAAAAAGTTCTGTTCTATCTCTCCAAGATGGTTGAACTGATGCAACACATGAATCATGTTTTAAAAACTTTCCCCATGCATATGCAAGTGATGTCTTACCAGTACCAGAAATACCTTGCAATATTACTAATTTAGTAGATGCCAAAGCTGAAATAAAAAGTCTCATCATTTCAATTGAATAATATAATTTTAATTTGGATGCTGCAAAATTTCTAAAGTTTTCACATAACTCTGGTAAAGTAAAATTATTACCATAGTTTTTAATTTTGTAGTCTTTAAATTCTTCATCTATTGAGTTTAATTTTGCAAATCTTATTCCTGTATTACCTAAATCCTCTTCTTCCTCTTTTGGCTCTTCTTCTGCAGATTCACCTGGTTTTAGCCCCAACTGTGAAACTTTCATTGCCAATATTTCGTCTTTTTCTTTCATAAGAGTTGCTACTTTTCCGTTTAGATTTGCCACTTCTTCTAAAAGCTCATCTTGTTCTATTGCTGCTTTTCTAAACCTTAAATATTTCCTTAGTAAAAAGTATAGTAATGCAAAAATTAATACAATAAATAATACTAATAAACCTATTGCAATTACAACAAGTATCCATTCAGGTATACTAAAGTCGTCTTTATAATGTTCTAATATTTCTTGGTACCTTCCTATATTAAATAATTGTACAAATCCATCACCAATGCCCTTAAACATTGTTCCTATTCCTGAAAAAAATTGATTTAGAAATTCGTATAAAAACCTTGTAAATGTTTCCATCTTTTACCTCATTTATATCTCTATTATTTTTCCTGCAATTTTATCATAATCCAATATTTCGTAGTATTTATATAATGTATTACTAACTAAAACATAACTAAATAAATCTAGTTTCTCTAAATTAGTATAATTCACTTCAAAAGAATTATCAACTATAATCGCTATTTTATATCCTTTTCTCATCAACTCATGAATTTCATTTTTATATTGCATATATTTTTCATATCTAATTTTTAAATTAATTTTTTCCTGTATAACAGGATTATCTATAATGTTTAAAATTCCTTTTATTTTCTTTTCTTTTGATAATAATGAATCTGCAAACTCTACTATATATTGTTTTTTAAAATCTTGTTTTACAATATCTTTTATTATTTTTAAAGCTGTTAAATAGTATTCTATGTATAGCTTGTCTTCATTTATTAATCCTGTATTAAAAGCTTTGTTTATTGCTATCTCACTAAATAAAATTGGAAATTTTATTTTATGTTCTAAGTTTATTCTATATACATTTTTGCTGTTTTTATAGTTTGATATTTTTATATTAAACTCTTTATCTTCAAATTTTTCAAAAAAGTTTTCCTTTTCATTATTCCATTCAGTAAATAATTGATTTAATTCTGTCTTTATTTCTTCATTTTCTTTATTTAATAATTTTATTCTTAATTTATATATGTTCTCTATTTGTTTTTCTTTATTTTTGCAATAAATTACATTGTCAAAATACATTATATAATAGAAAAATAAACACATATTATTTATATTATTCACATTTTCAGGATATATTTCACCTAGTTTTTCACTTTCTTTCCTTAAAATGTGCATAACTTTTTTTCTTAGTGTTAGTCCTTGGTCTAATTCTTCTTTATAAAAGTCATAATATCTTACATCTATATATTTTGAAATATATCTTTCACATATTTCTTTGCTATATCTATATTCAAAAATTAACTTCATATATTTGTTTATGTATTTCTTAAGTATTTCTAAATATTCATCCATTACATTTATTGTCATTTTTTATCCTCTTCTCTAATTATTTAATATTTACTTCTATTATAGAGTCCTCATTAACTATAGGATATGTGTAATCTTTAGATTTATCTGTTTTATAAAATCTTACATTTTCACTAGATAAAGCATCAACTTTTAATGTTATAGTATTTATATAGGTATATCCATTAACATTTGTACTAGATATGTTAAATGCATTTAAATAATTTTTGTCAGTCATATCTATTTGTACTTCTCTTGGGTCAAATGTTAAAGTAACTTCTCCTGAATAACATTTTTGTTTGTTTTCTTCGGATAATTGTAAATATGTATTTACATCTATTCTTTGTCCTTCATTATATGAGTCAAAAGCTTCTTCTACTATGTAATATGATTGTGTATTTGTTATGTTTAACTCTAAATATGAGTTATTTGCCTGGTCATCTATTTGATATGTTACATTTTCTTGTCCTACTACTAAAGTAAAAGTAGCCTTTAATTCTTTTTTATATTCTCCTGTAGATACTGCTGTAATTTCTACCCATACAGTATCCCCATTTCTATATATAGCATTTGGCGTTATTCTTAAACTAAATGTATCATAATTAGTCGATGCACGTATATTTCCTTCTGTTTTACTTAACTGACAAATTATATTGTCAGAACTTGTATAAGTTACATTATATCCTATATCATAACTTGCTTTTTTTAAGTTGTTTTCCATGCTGTTCATATTTATTACTATTGTATAATCTTCAACCCCAGACCAATTATCTACTTGATGATTAGCTCCTTCTTCTGTTAGTTTGTCACTATAAAAGTAAAATTCTTTACTTTCCATAAAATAATTATTTATACTTTTAGTTATGTACCTTGCCAAAACCGTTACTATAGATATGGAAACTGCTAATATTATAAATATTATTAAAATGCCTCTTATTTTTTTTATATTTTCATTTTGCTTTTTATACTTTAGCTTATGTGCTTTTGCCATATTTATAATTATACCTCCATTTATGGTTCGTCTATAATTTGTTTTGCATCTACATTTATTTCAACTATATCTATTCTGTCTTGATAATCTTCTGTATTATATTCCTCTGGGAAATATACCACCAATGTGTATTTATTTAATGTTGAAACAGAATATTTAAACTCTTGTTTATTTTGTGTTAATGTTTTAAAATATGTTCCATCTTCATCTTGTATAATATTTTCTTCTATTCCTTCTGTATTTATTTTTGTACTAGTATCTTCCTCATTCATATATAAATTGTATTCTAATGGCAAATTTGTTGTCATTCTAAGAGTTAGTTCATATTCTATATCTGTTTCTGCTATTTTCCCATCTTTTTCATTTGATATTGTAAAAGTATATATATATGGTTCTGCTCTTGGAACTATTTTTCCTAAATTTAATGTCATAGATTGATAGTCCTCATTTAATACATAAAAAGCTATATCTATGTCAGCGTTAGATTCAGATGCACTTTCATATCTGGATAGTGTTAAAGAAAATATATGTACAATAATTACTAAACACAATATAAGAATTATAAATTTTATATATAATCTTGCTTTTTTCTTATCTATCACTTATCTTCCTCCACCTTTTGTTCTTTTGGTTTATATATAACAATAATTCCTAATAAAATTAAAGTAATAGTTATTGATATTAATACTGCTGGAGAAGTTATAACTTTTCTTATTATTCCTACATTTTCGATTACACCAGTTACCTTTCCTAATACTTTATCTATTGTTATTGGACTATCTTCAGTATTATTTGCATCTCCCTTAGTTGTAATAATATCTCCATCTTTTTTTACAACTCTATGTGTTATAAATGAATTATTTTCCTTAAAAACAATAATATCATCTTCTTGTACTTCATTTGTTATTTTAACTAAAACCACGTCTCCAACTTCAATACTTCCAGACATACTTCCTGTTGCTACTTCAAAAAATGTATATCCAAATATATTAACATATTCTTTATTCAACAATTTTGTTTGCACATTATAATATATTCCAAATATAAGTATTAAAAATGCTATTATTAAAAGAATATTTAATATAATTCCAAGTATTTTGCTTAAAACTTTTTTCATGTTTTCTCCTATTGTTTTATCTTTATGGAACTTCTGTAATCTCTTCTCCTAAATATTGTGTAACTTTTACTTTTACAGGTATTGATATTTTATTGTCTGGAATTATCCCCATTGCTGTATCTCCTTCATTAGTTGTTTCATCTTCGTCCCAAGTGAAATTTACTACTATTTTATTTGTCTGCTTGTTTTGTATTTCTTCTAATCTTATAATTCCGCTATATGTGTTTTCTCCTGTTTTTATTAAATTATTTGTATTGTTAACTTCTTCTATAGAATCAATTTTTATTTTAGTATCTGATAATTCTGATAAATCAAAACTGATATCATATCTAATAGATACATCCGTATCTGTAGGATCTATCACTATATTAAAATTGCCAGATAAACCGTGGTGCTATTTTTCCGCTTTCAATCCTATTGCTCCCTTCTACATTTATCTGGTCAATTACAAATTCTTTTTCAGTTCCTTCAGATATATCTGTATTATTTACAACTATTCTCCAAGTTGCTTTTTCTACATTTACATTTCCAGATACATTACTTTCAAATATTGAATATGTATCTATTATTTTAAATATTGTAAATACTAGCATAATTAATATTAATAATATTATTAATACTCTAATTAGCTTTTTGTTCTTTTCCTGAGTTTTTTTCATCTTTTTTACCTCTTATTTCAGAAACCACTACATATATTTCATAAATAAAAGCTATTAATGATGGGAAAACAATTAAAAATAGAAATCCCCATTTTGATTCTAGTACTGATAATATGCTACCCACTACTGGAATTCTTTCGGCAGTTTCTGCAGATCCTAATACATATTCACTAGATAATTGTAATTCACCATTTATTGTATATGTAATTTCATCTCCTACAATTCTTTGTGCATTAGTAACTTCCCCTAATGTAACCTCTATAGTTTCTCCATATGTATTATAGAAAAAAACTTTATCCCCAACAGTTATTAAATCTTTTTTATTAGGTATTACTAAATCTCCCTTAGTAAAATCTGGTTCTGTTTCATTACTATCTATTAAAACAAATGATGCATTTCCAAACTCACTTACTTTATATTGATTAAAAGATAATAAACATACTGTAACAAAGATAGCTATAATAGCATATATTACAAATATTATGTTTCCTATAACTCTTTTCATTTAATCCTCCCCTATACACTCTTTCCGTATAATATTTTTCACATAGAAATATATCATAACACATTTTGTTTTTCAACTTTTTTTACCTTTTTTCTTGATTTTTTTCCTCTCAATGATATAATTAGACAAAATACTACGGAGGCAAAATAATGATTAAATTTTCTAGTAAAGAACATTTAATTGAAGATATAAATTCAGAAGTTCAGGTTATAAATTCATATCTAACAATGCAAACTGCTCTTACAGAACAGTTATCTGTTTTTATAAACTCTAATACAGAAAAATTGAATTTAGATACGGCTATTATAAACTTGAATAGATTAAAGCAAAATATTCTATTGCTTCAAAATTTATTAAGTATACTAGAAAATTTACAGTCGACTATAAACTTTTTAACACCTTCTGGCTTAAAAACATATTTAGAGGATTATAATGCTTTATATAAAAATAATATTACTAACATATTTTCTTATACAACAAACATTGAACATTTTATACATGAGTTATCATTAGGAATAATAGATGTTGTAAATGCAGATTCCGTAGATGAGAAACAAGAATTATTAGAAGAAGAAAAAACTGTTTCTAACCAAGTTTCTGATTCAGAAGTTTCATATAATTCAGTCGCAAATAATGTGTTAGTTATATCAGAAATTAGAAATGAAGTTATTTTACCTTATAATTTGGAAAATGTTAAATTGTATTATAAAAACCATATGAATAAATTTTCTTCAATAGAAGATATTATTAAGCAAAATTATACTGTTCCATTATCGTATTATAAGCCTTATTCCATAGCAAGATTTAGGGAATCATATAAGCTAATACGCCGTAGAGAACATGGTTCACGTTTTAATGCTTTATCTTTAGCATTTGAAATGTTAACTAATTATAATTTACACCCAGCAATAATATCTGCTTGTAAGTCCATTGATGCTTTGGATATTTATCTAGCTTGTTTAGGCGATAATAAATTAGAAGAATTTGATATTTTTGATATAAAATATGAAATTCCTCCAGTAGTATCAAAAAACCAAAAAAAATCATTAAGTTTAAATTAAAAATCTCCTATTATAACTTTATAATTTGGAGATTTTTTAATTTTTAAATTTATAATTAGGAGATCTTACTACATTTTAAATTAATTAAATATATAAAAACCCTAACTCAGCATTATCTACTGAATTAGGGTTTTATTAAAGCTTTTATTTACTTTTGCTTTATAAACTAAATATTATTTTTCTTATTTACTTAAGACTATTTAGTTTTTTTGTTTTTACGAGATTTTACATATAGCTCACATTCATATGCAAATATTGCTACTACCATTAACATTAAATCTGCTACTATTATTAGTCCTACTACCTGTTCTTTACCTGTCTTGATACTTATTACCATTTCTG
>JAGHJM010000025.1 GCA_017886645.1 Clostridia bacterium | reverse complement strand
TATATATGAAACTATGAACCTTCGTATTACAGAAACTGCGTTTGAGCTTCACTTAAGAAAAATTTATCCAACGAGAAACATCTTATCAATGCGTGAAACAGAAACTGTTTCTGGACAAGAGTGTTTGGACGTTCAAAAGAAGACAGATGGTTCTGTTAATATCATTGGTGAGGTTGCAACTGACCCCGTAGCATCTTGGATGCTACAATCAGCACAGGTTGCATCTAAATTTACATTATTTACACACCACGCTAAAACATTCCCAGACTTGGTTACAGCTCTTCGTAACTCTATGCTAAGAGCTGGAGTTTTCAAAAATGAAAAAACAGCAGAAGAACAAGTTGTACAAGTATTAAACTTTGATATACATTTAGTAAAAGACTTTAGAGGTAGAAGATATATAGAAAGAATAACAGAGTGTATTCCAGTAGAAGAGAAAAATGAATATACATATGACCATAGAAAGGAAAAAACACTAGAAGGTAAATTTGATAAATTTATGGATAACTCTACAATGTTTTATACAAAAACAACAAATAAAGAATTATATCAATATAGAAATATAATGGAATATCATGATGGAAAATATGTATTAACAAATCCAATTTCAGATCACAATATTAGAGAAATGAGAATAAACATGGATGATGCTGACGTAGCAGATTTTGATAAATTCTTAGAAAGAAACTGGGGAATTATACCACCAAAATTATATGATTATGATGCAGATGATATAGGAACAAAAGATTTATAAAAAAACGAAACTATAAGGAGGTGAGCATCTTAAATGTCTAATGATATGATTATGTATATGCTAATTGGTGTTGCAGTACTTTTTGGAATATTGGTAATAGCATATATTGTAATAAATAAAAAATTACAGAGTTCTGAAGTAGTACAAATTCAAAAACTAAGACAAGGAACGCAAGAAAAAAAGTATTCTTCAGAAGTTATATATCAGAAATTATATGTATTTTATAGAAAAATTCCATTTATTAAAAGGTATTTATTAAAAGTAAGGCGAAAACTTGAGATTATAAATATTGATGATGAGTATTTAACAAGAAAGCAAGCTGCAGCAATTTTGTCAAGGACATTTTTAATATTAATTCCATTAACAATAATAATTATTGTAATAACTCATCAAAATTATTTGTTAATGACAATTTTGCTTGTATTTGAATTATTTATGATAGATAGCTTTATAGATGGAAGTGTTGATAAAATTGATAATAAACTTTTAAGGGAACAAATAGATTTCTTTTCAGAAATTAGACATGCATATCATGAAACAAACATGGTAGAAGAAGCAATATATCAGGTTGCTCAAGATGATGAACATCCTGAAATGTCAAGACAAGCAGATAAAATATATGAAGTATTAATTTCAGATGACCCAGAAACAGAATTAGAAAGATATTATGATGTTGCACCTAACAGTTATTTAAAGGAGTTTGCAGGAGTATCATATTTAACAAAAGAGTTTGGTGATAGAAAAGTAGATGGAGCATCATTATACTTGAAAAACTTAAATAATATAACACAAGAGATGCAACTTGAAATATTAAAAAGAGATAAACTTGATTATACATTTCAAAGTTTGTCACTTATATCTATAGTACCAATGTTAGCATTAGAGCCAATAAAAAATTGGTCAATGTCACAATTTAGTTTTACACAAAGTTTTTACGATGGAAAAAATGGTATGTTAGTGCAAATTTTAGTTTTGGTAATAACGTTTATTTGCTACATATTAACTAGAAAATTAAAAGATAATGGTTCAACAGCACAAAATACTAAAAATACGGAAAATCCTTGGCAAGAAAAATTATATAGAATTCCAATGTTTAAAAAATTCTTTGATTTATTTATTCCAAAGGATGGAACTAAGGAATATAGAAAAATAAGAAAAGATATGAAGGATTCTGCTACTAAAGATAAAATACAGTGGATTTATATAAATAGAGTTGTTTTGTGTGTAGTAACTTTCGTAGTTTCTTTAGTGCTTATTATACAATTACATAAAATAACTATAGATAATGTATACACAGATCCAACAGTTACATTTAATATTATAGGTGAAATGACAGAAAAGGATAATAAAACAGCAATGGAACTTACAGAATCGGACAATGATTATTTATATTATTATCGAGGAGATACCACAATAGATGAAGCAAAAATTCAAGACGATATGAAAGACTGTAGAATAAATGATACATATGAGAATAGTTCAGATGATGAAATAGAATCAGCAGCAGAAAGAGTTTATGGTAAACTACAACAAGTAAATAGCGAAAATTTAAAATGGTTTGAATTACTTATTGCAATGGTTTTAGCAATAATAGCATATATGTCACCAATTTGGTTGTTAAAATTCCAAGCTAAGATGAGGCAACTGGAAATGGAAGATGAAGTAATGCAATTCCAAACAATAATATTAATGTTAATGAGAATTGAAAGAGTTAATGTTGAAATGATTTTGGAATGGCTAGAGAGATATGCAAATATATTCAAAGAGCCAATAAGTAAATGTGTTAACAACTATGAGAGTGGACCATGGGAGGCACTAGAAGAATTAAAAGATGAAGTGTCATTCCAACAACTTATTATACTAGTAGAAAGTTTACAAGCAG
Source organism: Clostridia bacterium (assembly GCA_017886645.1). GTDB lineage: Bacteria > Bacillota > Clostridia > TANB77 > CAG-508 > CAG-273. The sequence continues at coordinate 35,341 of JAGHJM010000025.1, read as the reverse complement.
CAGTAGAAAAAATACCTATTTGCGATGCTTTTGATGAGCTAGATACAGAAAGAGATTACTATCAAGCAAAAAGAAAAGAGTCTAATGAAAGATTAATTAGTAGAAAAGGTATGATAGGAAAAGCTATTGGTTTTGCTCCAATGATAGTATTATTTGTTGGATATTTAATTATTCCATTAGTATTTATAGGATTAACAAGTATGACAAGCTCATTTGATAGTATGACAGCAACAGCATTATAAAAAGAAAAGGGGGTTGGTATAAGTGGAAAATGCTTCAAAGGCTTTGATAATTGCAGGAGGAGTATTATTATCTTTATTGGTAATAGGAACATTAGTGTTTATGGCTAACCAACTCTCTGATTTAAGACAAACAGAAGAAGATGCACAAGCAGAAGAACGATTAGAAGAATTTTACAGAGAACTAGAATCTTATACTGAAGATAATATGAGAGGAAATGAAATATTAAGTTTAGCCAATATGCTAAAAGATTATAATGATAGATATGCTGGAGGAAATATATTTCAGTATGGAGATGAAGGATATGATCCAATATCTTTAACAGTAACTTATAATTTAACTCCAATGACAGACAGTATATTCTTTGAAAATGGTATGACTTTTGATTTAGATCAATTGATAGAGCAAAATAGAAAATTAGAAGATGAAGTAGAAAATATGGCTAAAGCAAAACCTACAGGATATGATAAAACATATAGAGAATTATCTGGAATGACGTATAGGGAGTTGTATGACATGATAGAAAGACAAGGTAAATATACTACTGCAGATACAATTAGTGCAGAAATAAATAGATTGCAGAGTGGCTCTACTTCAAATGATAAAAATTGTATAGAATATTACAATCAATTAGTATCTGAACAGAAAGATATAAAAAGCAGTGTTAGGTTTAATAGACCAACTGTAGAAAGATATGATAATGGTAGAATAAAAAGTTTAGCATATGTACAAAAATAAACAGGAGGTGTAAATATGGAAAATGCATCAAAAGCGTTAATTATGGCAGCAAGTGTATTACTTGGAGTAATGATTATTACATTTGCAGTCTACTTATTTTCCATATTTGCAAGTCAAAGTGGCGATATAGCAGATGAAATGACAGAAAATAGAGCCATTGAATATAATACAAGGTTTACTAAATATTATGGAAGACAACAGAGAGATAACCCATATGGTGCAGAACCGGATGGAACAATGAAAGAATATGATGGACCAATTTTATGTACGGTTCAAGATGTAATTAGTTTAGCTAAACTTGCAAGAAATATTAATAATGATTATGGATTTTATGATGATGATGACGACTATGTAGGAACAGATACAGAACTTTATATAAACATAAATATTTCTGGAATATTAAATGGAAATAACATTGAAAATTGGTCAGGAAACGAGTTTACAAATTTTATAAAAGAAAATACTTTTATAGATGATACAGCAGTACCTAGACAAATAAAATATTTTTATATTCCAGATGATGGAATTAGATATGTAAATTCGACAGATGCAATACAACTAGTAAATAGTGTTACATTTAGAGAAATAGATGTTACATCATATTTATCATAGATAGAAATTTACATAGATTACACATTTAAAGTTTGAAAAAAAAATAAAAAAATGTTATAATATATTGTAGAGGTTGTTATGAAAAAAAGACTAATAATTTTAATTACAATTTTTCTTATAATTATTGCTTTTTCAGTATATTTTGTTATAAACTATAGACAGGCTAAAGTAGATGCACTAGCTAACAATGAAGAATATATACAATATTATAATAGTGAGGTACTTGGATCAACAGTAGTAACATTAATAAATAAGGCAATAGATGATAATGAAAAATTTGGCGTAGAAAAGGATGAAAATGAAAATTACATAGAAAACGATAAAAATTCTATTAAAATATATGTTTCATTTTTAGATTCAGAACAAAATTACACAGAAGCTTTTCCAATGGAAAAGATATATATACAGGATACAGAAAACTTTATAAAATTATATGCAAATACACATTTCCTTTGTAAAACAATAGAATATCATGAAGAAACAGGTTTAATTAAAAGTATAACATTTGAAGAAGTAACCAATTAAAATATTAAATAGATTTTAATATTAGATTAAAAATAATCTAATTATATATAAAATACTAAAGTAAAATTTAAAGGAGGAATTTTTATGGAGAACGCATCAAAAGCATTAATTATAGCAGGTGCAATTTTATTAGCAATTTTAATTATAGGGTTAGGTATGTTTATTTATAACCAAGCCGCAGGAACAATGAATGAAGCAAATTTAAATTCAGAGCAAGCTCGTTCATATAATGAGGAATTTTTACAATATCAAGGAACAAAATCAGGTACACAGGTAAGGACATTAATACAAAACATTCAAGGTCATAATAGAGCAAATACAGATGATTTCAGTTTACAAATACAAATAACTAATGATGAATATGAAGCTACAGATACAGTAGCAGCTCTTACAGCAGCTGCAACATATGATGATATAATAAATCAAATAAATGCAGGAAATACATATACAGTTACATTTGCATATGATGCAAATAGTGGATATATAACAAGCTGTGGAATAGTACAAAAATAATTTTAAATTTAGAAAAGTTATTGTAAAAAAGGAATTTAAGCTATGGAAAATGCAGTAGAAGCTTTAAAAATGGCGTTTGCAGTATTTGTCTTTATAATAGCTTTAACAGTTGGTATAACAGTTTTTACCCAAGCAAGGCAATCATCTGAAGTTATTTTAACGGCTCAAGATGATACGAGGTATTATGAATACATTCCAGGTAGTATATTTAATGAGGATACAGGGGAATGGGAGAGCACAGGTGATACACGTATTGTTGGGCTAGAAACTGTTATTCCTACTTTATATAAATATTATAAAGAAAATTATACCGTAGTCTTTTTGGAAGAAGATGGTACGCCTTCAACTTTATATGAAACCCAAACAGAACCAAGAACATGGTCAGGTTCTGATTTAAGAACAAACAGTATTGCAAGTATTGTGTCAAAATACTATGATGGAATATTGGACAATCATATTGGGATACAAAGTAACGACAAAAAAATTTGTGCATTTGATATTGACGACGAAACAAAAAGACATGAGCCATGGACAGGTAATCCAGATATTGATGTAAAAAGAAATTTAGATGCTTTTTTAAATGGTAGTGAATTTACATATGAAAGTAGTAGCGGGTCTATAATAGATAGGGCATATAGTTATGATGGTTTTATAAAAAATAACAGTGGACAACAATTTATAGAGATGCAAGGAGAATATAATTATGATGTTGCATCTACAACTCAAACTCCAGATGAAGAAACCAACACGTTTGGTGCATATGAGGATACAGTAAAAAATAAGAAAAAAAGAGTAATTATATATCAGAAATATAATTAGTAAAGTAAATAGATTTTTTATAAAAGAGAGGAGGCTTTGAGATGGGTGACACATTAATAACAGTAATAGCAATATTTTTATCAGCAATTCTAATGTTTGTGTTTCCTATGATGTCATTAGCAGAAAGAACAGATGATATGGCACAATTATCAGTACAAACTGTAACAACTGAATTTGTTAATGATGTTAGAACTACTGGAAAACTTAGAATAGAAGATTATGAACAATTTTTACAAACAATAACTTCTTTTGGATATACATATACAGTAGAATTAGAAATTAAACATCTAGATGAAAACCCAGGAGTAAAAACAACTCAAGCAGAAATGACAAAAATAGGAGAAAATGTATATTATACAGAATATACAACTCAAATTTTAGATAAACTAAATGTTACAGGCTATATTGTTTTAAAAGAAGGTGACATGTTCTCTACTACTGTAAAAAATACAAACACTACTATTGCCCAAATGTTGCGTAATTTCTTTTATTCAATTGCAGGAAACGAAAATGTCCAAGTTGCAGCAAAGCATGGTGGAATAGTTTCTGTAAATGGATCTATATAAACGGAAGTGAAAATTAATGAAGATACAATATCTAGCGGTTATATTTGTTGTAATTATGATACCAATAGCAGTGGTATTTTCAAGATATGTTCAAACTCAAATAGATACAATAAGTAATCAAACATCATATAGTTCTAAACTATATGATGCTACTTATGATGCTGTTACTGCATTTCAAATAAATACAGTAAATAATAGATATTCAAGTGTTAGTAATTCAAAAATAAGAGATATAGAAGCATCTGCAAATACATTTTTTACATCATTAACAGATAATATGAGTAGTGAAGGGTATTCTCAAGAAGCCTTGCAACCATATGTACCAGCACTTGTATATACATTATATGATGGATACTATATATATGGTAGATATAAAAATGTTATGCCAAATGAGGGGCAAGTACAAAATCCAGATGATAGTGATTATCAATGGGGATTAAAATCTTATATATATTACAGTTGTAGATATATAGAAGGAACAAAAGAAGCAATAATTAATTATACATTAGATAATTTTATTACTGTATATTATAAAAACGGTTCTAACTACGAAACAAGGTCAGGATATTTAATAAATCCTACAGCTTGGAATAGTGGAAACTCAACATATGAAGGCATAGAAATTTTAGACGAGCCTCTAAGAGAATATATTCTTTTTAAGACTACAGATGCAGCAGGAAATTATCAAAGTGGAACATATGAATATATAGTATATCAAAGCCAAAAGATTTATAAAGAAAGTGACCCTAATTTAATTGCTTCAAATGGAAAATATTTTAGATATGATGATTATCAAAAATCATATATAAATCCAGGCACGCAAACAGAAAGAGATATAGATAACTATATTGCTGCAGGAAGTGACCAAGGTGCACATGCATATTTTGATGAAGCACAAGATTTTAGCAATTGGGTTTTAACGAATTTGAATTGGATATCTCAATCTGACGCTGTAGATGAAAGTGGAAATCCACTTACAATGGAATATTGGCAAGATTTAGATATATCTACTGAAAAATTTAATGATCCAATATTTGATACAACAAGTGCAGATAATAACCCTTTTTCATCAAGCTCTGTTTTTGATGAAATGAGAAGAGGTGCTATAAAAAGAACTGTACAAACTACTCTAACAGCTGCAATAGGAGCATATAACTCTTATTCAGGAGTTACTTATGAATTTGCTTTACCTGTGCTAAATGCTGAAGATTGGGATAAAATTCAAAATCACGTTTGTGTAATGGCATTTATGCAGGGATTACCAATAGGAAGTAAATACTATAATAATTATGTAATATTAACTAATGACGAAAATGAAGAATTTGTTTCTAAAAATGCTATTTATATTACAACTCGAGAAGGTACAGATGGATATGAATATCACCAACCAGGATGTAAAAGGTTAATTGAAAATTCTGCAAGTACGGATTTCGAAATTATAAATGAAGGGGATATAAGAGAAGGTTTCTTTAATGTAGAATTTAGGAGACAAACTGTAAGATTATCTGAAGGAAACTATATATATTTCTATCCGCAAGCCAAAGATGGATATACTTGTACTGCATGTTATGATTGTATAGTAGACTCTGGGGGTGTATATAGTGTAGAAGATATTATAGATGGAACTATTAATAGCTATTCTATAATGGATGCTTCAGGAAATCCAGAGGTTATAACAACTGCAGATACAAATTCAAAATTTGCAAAAATAAGAAGTTTATATTATAGTGCTTTGGCACGAGAAAGGTATAATTTATATAAAAGTAATGATGCATTAAATATGAATTAATAAAAAAATAAAATTTTTAAAAATGGTTATCATATAATTGAGAGGATTTGATTATATGAAAACCATTTTTAAATTTTTAATAGTATTTATATTAATCATTATATTTATTTATGTATGCAATATTTCATTTATGCCAGATTCTATAATATTAATCCAAGGAGAAAAGTTAAACTTAAATACATTATTTGGACTAAGTATAAAACAAATAGAAAATAACGGAACAATACAAGCTTCTAGTTTATTAAATAAAGAAAAAGTAAGTGAAGTTGGAAAGGCAGATTTTAACTTAAGTTTATTTAATACAATACAATTAAAAGAAATAACTGTAAATGTAATTCCAAAAACTAAAGCTGTTCCAATTGGAAAGTCAATAGGAATGAAATTATATACAGACGGTGTACTTGTGGTTGGAATGTCAGAAATCGAAGGTAAAAAACCATATCAAAATAGTGGAATAGAAGAAGGAGATAGAATAGTAGAAATTAATAATAATCAAATAGATACGACTGATGAGCTTATTAATACAGTAAATAGAAGCAATGGAGAAAAAGTAAAAATAAAATATATAGAAACAGATAATAGTGTAAAAACAACAAGTATAAAACCAGTAAAAACAGGAAATGAGTATAAATTAGGACTTTGGGTAAGAGATGCGGCTGCTGGTGTTGGAACTTTAACTTTTTATGAACCAGAATCACAAATGTATGCTGCATTAGGACATGGAATTACAGACATTGATACATCTGAATTAATAAATATTGCAAGTGGAGAATTAGTTACAACAAATATTCTATCAATAGTAAAAGGAAAGAAAGGTGAACCTGGAGAAATAAGAGGAACAATTGAAAATGGTTATGAAGTCGGAAAAGTGTATAAAAATACTAGATTTGGAGTATATGGAAATTTAACTAATAAAAACATTTTTAATATATCAAATAATAATGCAATTGATGTGGCTTCAAGAGAAGAAATAGAAACAGGGAAAGCCGAAATACTATGTGAATTAGAAAAGGGAAATACGAAAAGTTATGAAATAGAAATACAAAAAATATTTACAAATAATAACGAAGATAATAAAAGTATGCTAATAAAAGTTACAGATGATGAGTTAATAGAAAAAACAGGTGGAATTATTCAAGGAATGAGTGGGGCACCTATAATACAAAATGAAAAATTTATAGGGGCTGTTACGCATGTTTTAGTAAGCGATCCAACGCAAGGATATGCTGTATTTGCTGATATTATGATAAAACAAATGAAAGAAGTAAATTAAATAAATAATTTCAGAATTTAAAACTTGCCATATTAATTAAAACTTGACTTTTTATGTAAAAAATAATAATATTATAGTGTTAAATAACTTACCAAAGAAAGGATGAAAAATATGGCAGGTAAACATTCAGCAGATAATAATTATAACCCATATAGAAAAGAAAATAGCAAAGAATATAAACAAAAAAAGATAAAAAATAGTGGAGTAGGAGAAATTGAACAGGTGAAAGGGACATCTAATAAAAAGAAAAGTAAGAAAAAGAAGCATAAAGTGTTAAAAGGAATTGCAATATTTTTATTAGTAATAGCCATAATAATATTATTACTTGCAGGAGGAGCATTTTACTTTATTAATGATAAAATAGGAAAAATGCAACAAGTTTCTATAGATGAATCTGAACTTGGAATTTCGACAAACCAAAATTTGGAAGGATATAGAAATATTGCTTTATTTGGTGTAGATAGTAGAAGCGACAATCTAGGACCAGGAAATAGAAGTGATTGTATTATTATTGCCAATATCAATAACAAAACAAAAGAAATAAAATTAATATCTGTATATAGAGATACATATATGCAAATAGAAGGCTATGGACTAGATAAAGTAACACATGCTTATGCTTATGGTGGACCACAGCTTGCGATAAATACATTAAATACAAATTTAGATTTAAATATAAAAGAATTTGTAACAGTTAATTTTGATTCTGTAGCAGAAGCAGTTGACCAATTAGGGGGAATTACACTTACTCTTACACAAGAAGAGGTAGAGTATGCAAATGATTATATAGGTGAAACTGCAAGAGTAACAGGAAAGGAAGCTAACTATTTAAGCTCTGCAGGAACACAAACGGTAGATGGTGTTCAAGCTGTTGCATATTCTAGAATTAGATACACAAGCGGTGGAGATTACAAAAGAACAGAACGTATGAGAACGGTAATTGAAGCAATGCTAAGTAAATTAAAAACAAAAAGCATAGGTGAAATAAATGCTTTAGCCGATAGTATTTTACCTAAAGTTTATACAAATTTAAATACAAATGATATACTTTCTTTAGTTCCATCAGTAGCTAGCTTTAATATAACAGAAAGTGTAGGTTGGCCATATGAAACAAGAGGAATTACATTAGACAGATGGTATGGAGTTCCAGTAACATTAGAAAGTAATGTAGAAAAGTTACATCAAGAAGAATTTGAAGATCCAGATTATACTGTTCCAGAATCAATACAAGAAATAAGTGATGAAATTATAAATAGAACTGGATATAGTGAATAAGAGAGGAAAAATGAAAGATAAAAATATAAAGATATATATTGCTATTCATAAAAAAGCAGAAGTTTTAAATAGAGAAGGATATATTCCAATCCAAGTAGGAGCAGAAGGAAAAGAAGATTTAGGATTTATAAAAGATAATACAGGAGATAATATCTCCTGCAAGAATCCTAATTATTGTGAATTAACAGCATTATATTGGATGTGGAAAAATTCAAAAGCAGATATTATTGGATTAGTTCATTATAGAAGATATTTTTCTAAAAGTATGTTTTCTAAAAAAATGGATAAAGCAATATCAAGAGAAGAAATATTAAAATATTTAGGAAAATACGATGTAATTCTTCCAAAACCATATTATACATATAAGAAAACAGTAAAAGAACAATATGGTATTGACCATAACATAGAAGATTATAATAAATTAAGGAATATAATAGAAAAGAATACACCAGAATATATAGAAGCTTTTGACAAAGTTTCAAATAGAAGATATTTTTATAATTATAATATGTTTATTATGTCAAAACCATTATTTGATGAATATGCAAAGTGGATATTTCCAATATTATTTGAACTAGAGAAAAATGTAAATATAGAAAACTATTCTAAATACAATAAAAGAATATATGGTTTTCTTTCAGAAAGAATGTTTAATGTATGGATTGAAAGACATAAAGAATTAAGAATTAAAACATTGTACGCAAATAACGTAGAAAGAAAACCATGGGTTGATAATATAAGAAATTTAAGAAGCAAAATATTAACTAAGATTTTATATCATTAAGATTTATAGCTTATTCAATGAAATTTTAACCTATTAATATAATTATAGATATATTAAGAAATATAAAATAAATATAAAGGAGCTGATTTTATGTATAAGGTAGCAGTTGCTGGAACAGGTTATGTAGGACTAGTTGCTGGAGTTTGCTTTGCAGAGAAAGGACAAAATGTTATATGTGTAGATATAGATAAAGAAAAAGTAAAAAAAATGAAAAGAGGAATTTCTCCTATTTATGAACAAGATTTAGAGCCTATGATGCAAAGAAACTATAAAGAAGGAAGACTTGATTTTACTACAGATTATAAAGAAGCATATAAGGATGCAGATTTCATATTTATAGGAGTAGGGACTCCAGAAAGAGCAGATGGATCAGCTAATTTAGACTATGTATATGAGGTGGCAGATCAGATTGCAGAAACAATAGAAAAAGATTGTATAGTAGTAGTAAAATCAACAGTTCCAATAGGAACAAATGATGATATAGAAAAATATATTAGAGAAAACTTAAAAAATGATGTAAAAGTAAGTGTTGCAAGCAATCCAGAGTTCTTGGCACAAGGAACAGCTGTAAGAGATACAATACATGCATCAAGAATAGTAATAGGTACAGAAAATAAACAAACTGAAGCAAAGATGCTAAGATTATATGAAAATTTTGATGTTCCAAAATTGACAATGAATAGAAGAAGTGCGGAAATGGTAAAATATGCATCTAATGACTTTTTAGCATTAAAAATAAGCTATGTAAATGATATTGCAAACCTTTGTGAAGAAGTTGATGCAAACATAGAAGATGTTACAAAAGGAATGAGCTATGACAGTAGAATAGGAGATAAATTTCTAAAAGCTGGATGCGGATATGGCGGAAGTTGTTTCCCAAAAGACACTAAAGCTCTTCAATATTTAGCACAAAAAGGAGGATATGAACTAAAAACAGTAAAAGCAGCAATAGAAGTAAATAGAGAACAACAATTAGTATTATTAAGAAAGGCCAGAAGAAAAATAAAAAGCTTTAGAGGGTTGAATGTAGCTATTTTAGGATTAACATTTAAGCCAGGTACTGATGATTTAAGGGCAGCTCCTTCCTTAACAAATGTGCCAATTTTATTAGAAGAAGGTGCAAATATAAAAGCATATGATCCAATAGGAGTAGAAAATTATAAAAAAATATATCCAAAAGAAATTGAATATACAAAGACTCCACAAGATGCTTTAAAAAATGCCGATGTATGTTTTATATTTACAGAATGGCAACAAATAAAAGAAGTTAAACCAGAAGAATATAAAAAATTAATGAAAATGCCTTTGGTATATGATGGAAGAAATATATATAATTTAGAAGATATGAAGGAAATGGATGTTGAATATTATTCAATAGGAAGATAGAAATGAAGAAAAAAAGTGTAACAAAAAATTACATATATAATTTAATATATCAAATACTAGTAATAGTATTACCCCTGATAACTACACCTTATATATCAGGGGTTCTTGGTGCTGAAAAAATAGGAATATATAGCTTTACAACATCAATTGCAACATATTTTATCTTGTTTGGGTCTTTGGGCGTTGCAATGTATGCACAAAGGGAAATTGCATATGTTCAAGATGATGTGAAAAAAAGAAGTAAGTTATTTTGGGAGATATTCTTTTTTAGATGCATAACTATGACAATTTCTATTATTGTATTTTACTTTACATATGCATCACATGGAGAATATCAATTATATTATAAGATATTAATAATTCAGTTATTAGCTAATGTCTTAGATATTAGCTGGTTTTTCCAAGGATTAGAAGAATTTAAGAAAACAGTAACAAGAAATTTACTTGTTAAAATTTTAAGTGTTATAAGTATTTTTGTATTTGTTAAAACACAAGATGACTTATGGATATATTTTGTTATATTCGTATTATCAACGTTGTTAGGTAATATGTCATTGTGGTTATATTTACCTAAATTTGTACAAAAGTTAAATGGTGAAAAACTACAAATATTTTCACACTTAAAACCTACAATAGGATTATTTATTCCACAAATTGCAATTGATGTATACACATTACTAGATAGAACAATGCTAGGTTATTTAACAAATGATATGTCACAGGTCGGAAATTATGAACAATCACAAAAAATTATAAAACTATCATATACTTTAATAACATCACTCGGAACTGTAATGACTCCAAGAATAGCAAGTGTTTTAGCATCTAAAGATAATAAAAAAGTAGAAGAATATTTGTCAAAATCAATTAATTTTGTATTTTTCTTAGGAATTCCTTTAACTTTAGGAGTAATGTCAGTTGCAAAAACGTTAGTACCATGGTTTTTAGGAGATGAGTTCTCATTATCTGTATATATTTTAATGACAGGAGCATTGCTAATTATAGCTAAAGGTTTTACAGATGTTGCAGGTGTACAGTATTTAATACCAAGTAGAAACCAAGTTATATTTACTAAATCAGTTGTTACTGGTGCAATATTAAATATAGTATTAAATTTTATTTTAATACCAATATGTGGTGCAATAGGAGCAATTATAGCATCTGTTATAGCAGAGGTAACAATTGCAATTGTTCAGTATTACTATGTAAAAAAACAAATAAATATACATATATTTAAAAAATCATACTTGAAATATATTGCTAGTGGAATTCTAATGTTTGCTGTTGTATATGGCATGGGAATATTTATGAAACCTACAATGATTACTACAATGCTACAAATATGTATCGGTGGCATAATTTATATAGGAAGCTTATTAATAATGAAAGATGAGTTTTTATGGGAAAGATTAGATAAAATATTAAAAGCTTTAAAATTAAAAAAGGCTTAAAAGGCAATAAAAGTAGTGTTTTATAGTGAGATAAGGTCTTACAATTTGTGCATACAAATTGTAAGTAGCCTTGCGTCCGTAGTCGAACGGAAAAACACTACTTTTATTGCTTTTATCATATGTTTTTAATTATATTTTGTTTAAACATTATCTATAATAATTAGTTGCTCTATAGATATTAATAATTAATATTAATTATTATCTGTTCCTAATTTCTAACTGCTGAAAAAAATGCCTGAAAAAGGTTGAAATTATGTATAAAATGTTATATTATAAATAAGTAACCATGAATAAAAGTGGAGGAAAATAAAAATGGATGGTAACACATACGAAAGAGTAAAGGAAAACTATGGCAAGTTAGAAGAATATAGTAAGATAAGAGAAAATGATGCTACTAAGAAAAAACTATATAGATTTGTTAAAAGAACAGTAGATATAATTGTTGCTGTAGTTGGAATTATATTATTAATACCAATTACTATTATTGTATGTATATTAAATTTAGTTACTAAAAATAAAGGACCAATATTTTTCGTACAAGAAAGAATCGGAAAAGATGGAAAAGTGTTTAAAATGTATAAATTTAGGACAATGGTGGTAAATGCTGAAGAAATATTAAATAGACATATAAAAGAAGAAACTGAAATAGGAAAAGAATATATAAAAAATAAAAAGATACATAATGATCCTAGAATAACAAAAGTGGGGAAATTTTTAAGGAAAACAAGTTTAGATGAATTTCCACAATTTATTAATGTTTTAAAGGGTGATATGAGTCTAGTTGGACCAAGACCTTATTTAATAAGAGAAATTAAAGATATGAATGATTACTATTATTATATAATTAAGGAGAAGCCAGGCTTAACAGGACCATGGCAGGTGTCTGGAAGAAGTAATATAGGTTTTGAAGATAGATTAGAATTAGATTATAAATATGCAATAAAAAAATCATTAGTAAATGATTTTATAATATTAGTAAAAACAATAGCAGCTGTATTTAGGAAGGAAGGAGCAATTTAGTTGAAGGATATAAAAATTATTGTCGCAGCACATAAAGAATATGATATGCCAGATAATAATATATATTTACCAGTTTTTGTAGGAGCAAATGGTAAAGAGGACATAGATGGATATAGGAGAGATGATACTGGTGATAATATTTCGATTAAAAATCCTAACTTTTGTGAGTTGACAGGATTGCATTGGGCATGGAAAAACCTAGATGCAGACTACATAGGTTTAGTGCATTATAGAAGATATTTTAAAGGAAAAAAATGTAATTCGAAAGATATAAAAGATAGACTTGCTAGTGTTCTAAATGATAAGCAATTAGAAGAATTGTTAAAAGATGTAGATGTAGTATTGCCTAAGAAGAGAAATTATTATATAGAAAATTTATATTCCCATTATAAACATACAACATATGTAGAACCTTTAGATGAAACAGGAAAAATTATAAAAGAAAAATATCCAGATTATGAGAAAGAGTTTAATAATTTAAAAAAGAGACGCTCTGCTCATATGTTTAATATGCTTATAATGAAAAAAGAGATATTAGATGAATATTGTAAGTGGTTATTTAATATATTATTTGAGCTTGAAAAAAGAGTGGATATTACGCAATATGATAGATTTCATGCTAGATTTATAGGAAGAATTTCTGAGCTTTTATTAGATGTATGGATTAATACCAATAATATAAAATATAAAGAAGTAAAGGTAATAGATATAGAACCCGTAAATTGGTTAAAAAAAGGAACGAGCTTTATTAAGGCAAAAATTATAGGAAAAAAGTATGAAAAGAGTCTTTAATGAAAAACATGCTTGAAAATTTATAATAATTAAGAAAGGAATAAAAAATGGATTACTTAGCATTTTTACTAAGTTTAATATTTCTTGCAGTGAGTTGGTGGATGACTAGAAAAAAGAAGGCAATAAGTCCGGTGACAATATTTTTTGCACTATGGTCAGTTATATTATTTTTATCAATATTAAATCTTTATAATATATATAAGCCATCAAATGAAGCATACTTTTTAATAATATTAATGTTAGTATTTTTTGCAATAGGAAGTTTTATTTACATGTTTATGAGAAAATTTGTAAAATTACCTTCAAAAATATGTGAAAGAAAAATAAAAAAAGAAAGTACAATAAAACCAAGATTCAAACTATATTATGTTTTATGTTCTTGCATTATTTTATTTAACATAATTGATATTATTATTATTATTAAAGAATTAGCTAATGGTAACCCTATGTGGCAGATACGAAATTGGAGTTTAGAACCATATGGTTCTAGTAACCCTTTATTAGACAGGAGGAGTTTTTTAGAGTCAATCTTTAGGAGTGTTATTTTAGCTCCAGCCGAAACAATAATTCCTCCTATAACAGCATATTGTTTTTTTGATTTAAAAAATAAAAAGCAAAAATATGCTTTATTAATAATTTCATTGTTAGTATTATTTTCATCTAGTATTGCAGGTGGAGGAGGAAGATTAGGATTTATTTATTATATAGGATGCTTTCTATTAGCTTTCTTTATATTTTGTAAGAACAAGAAAATTTCGGCGGATTTAATAAAAAAATATAAGAAGGTTATGCTTATATTTGTTATTATAGGTGGAATATTTGTTATTGCATATACTACGTTTAGAACAGGAATAGGAAACTTTGTAAAGCAAACTTATACTTATTTTGCATTGCCTCCAACTCTATTAAGTATATGGCTACCTAGCATTAAAAGCGTAAGTCATACTTGGGGAATGACGAGTTTTTTTGGAATACATAGTTATTTATTTAGAGGGTTAGACACAGTAGGATTAGATTTTTTAGTACCACAAATATATAATGAAGCATATTCAAATATATTAAATGCTGAAATATTTAAGGATGTAGGTTATGGGATAGGAAATGCATTTGTAACTCCTATATATTATTTCTTTATAGATGGTGGATATCCTTTTGTTTGCATAGCTTCCTTCGTATTTGGTTGTATTATTACAGGATTCTATGAAAAATTTGAGGAAAATATTAATATTAAATCTTTTGCTTTCTATGGGTTAATTATGTATGGAGTATTTGTATCTTTTATGAGAATTCAGACAGCCATTCCTGCATATATAATATCATTTATATTGGTGTTAATTTTAATGAAAGAGACTAAAGAAGCGAAGAAAGTAAAAGAAGATAAACTTCTAATAGAAGATATACATAGGGAAGAAAAATAATTTAATTCAGGAGTAGTGTAAAATGCAAAAGAATGAACTAATCTCAATTATTGTACCTGTTTATAATGTAGAGAAATATATAGAAAAATGTATAAATAGTATTACCAATCAAACATATAAAAAAATAGAGATTATATTAATAGACGATGGATCAACAGATGGGTCTGGAAAGATGTGTGACGAATATGCACTAATGGATAAAAGAGTAAAAGTAATACACAAGGAAAATGCAGGAGTAAGTTCAGCAAGAAACTTAGGGATAAATATGGCAAATGGAGAGTGGATTTCTTTCGTTGACGCAGATGATTGGTTAGATAGTGATTTTTGTGAAAAATTATATAATGAAGCAATAACTAATGAAAAATTAGATATTATATCCTCTGGATATAATAGGGTATATTCTACTAAGCAAGAAAAAATAAATTGTAAAATTGAAAGGATAAAATATTCTGCACAAGAATATTTTATTAAGTTATTAAATGTCCAAAACGGTTATGGATTTTGCCATATGAAATTAATAAGAAGAGAATGCATAAAGGATATTAAATTTCATGAAGATATTGAAGTTGGAGAAGATGCGTTATTTAATATGGAATTAGTTAAAAATATTCGTGAAGTTCTTATTTTAGGACAAGCTTTATATAACTATAGATTTAACAATAATTCTTTAGTAAGAAAATATGATGATAGATATGTAGAAAAATATTTAAAATCAATGATGGCAGTAAAAAAATATATTTTTAATAATTATACAGATAATCTACAAGTTAAATATAATTATTATAATTATGTTACATATCATGTTTTATTAATTGTTGTTAATTATTGTTTTAATAAGAAAAATAACCAAACTTTTATGAACCAAATAAAACTGTTAAAAAAGGTATGCAATATAGAAGACTTTAAAGAAGCTATAAAAAAATCTAATTATAAAGATTTATCTATAACAAGAAGTATTACGCTATTTACAATCAAATATAAACTGTATTTTTTTACGGCTTTAATATGTATGTATAGACAATATCAATTTAATAGATAATTAAAGAATTATGGAAAACTAATAAGAAAAATTAATGTATGTTAAGGAGGAAAAAAATTGAAAGATATGAGAATTGCAAAAAACACAGTAATGTTGATGATATTTAATATATCTAAAATTTTATTTCCTTTTATAACATTACCATATTTAACAAGAATATTATCGACGGATACATATGGAAGTGTTACATATGTAAAAACAGTTATGACATATATGCAAATATTAGTTGATTTTGGATTTATTTTATCTGCAACAAAAGATATAGTAAAATCTAGAGAAGATAAACAAAAAATGGGATATGTTATTGGAGATACGTTAATAGCTAGAATCATATTGGGAATAGTTGGGCTTTTTATTGTGGTAGTATTATCTTTTACATTACCAATATTAAGAGAAAATATTCTATATACAATTTTGTCATATTTTGTAGTTTTTGAATCAATTTTTTTAATGGATTTTTTATTTAGAGGCATAGAAAAAATGCATATTATAACAATCCGTTTTATAATTATGAAAACTATTTCTACAATATTAACATTTTTCTTAATAAAGAATGATGCAGATGTAATATTTATTCCAATTTTAGATATTATTTCATCTGCAATAGCTATAATGTTAGTTTTCTATGAAATAAAAAAGATGAAAATAAAAATGCATTTTTCTAGAATAAGTAATGCATTTAAATCAATAAAAGAATCTTTTGTATATTTTATATCAAATGTTGCATCTACATCGTTTAATGCTTTTAGTACAATTATTATAGGAATATATATAGGTGCAACAGAGGTGGCATATTGGGGAATATGTATGCAAATAGTTGGTTCTATTCAAGCATGTTATACACCAATTTCAGATGGAATTTATCCTGAAATGATTAAATCGAAAAATATAGGGATTATACATAAAGTAATAAAAATATTTTTACCAGTTGTTACAATGGGGTGTGTATTAGCTTATTTCCTAGCAGAACCTGGATTTATGATATTAGGGGGAGAAGAATATTTAAAAGCAGTTCCTATATTTAGAATATTAATTCCAGCATTATTTTTTGGATTTTTTGCTATTATATTTGGATGGCCAGCATTAGGAGCTATAGGCAAGAGCAAAGAAACAACATTATCAACAGTTATATCAATTATTATATATATATTATTATTATTTGGACTAGTTATTACAAATTCTTTTACTCTTGTCAATGTAGCAATAGTAAGATCGTTTACAGAATTTATACTATTCGCCACAAGATATTTCTTTTATAGAAAATATAAATATTTATTTGAAACAAATAATTAAGAAGGAGACAATATATGAAGGCTGCAGTTATAACATTACATTCTGTTTGTAATTATGGAACACAACTTCAGGCATATGCAACACAAGAAAAGTTAAAACAATATTTTGATGATGTTGTATTTATTGATTATAGGAGACCAGATACATATGGTATAAAATTGTTACAAACTTTTATTAAAGGAAACATACTTAAAATACCTGCAATTTTACCAACTTTATTATATTGGAAACACAATTTTGGTGGATTCCAAAAGAAATACTTAAATATTACTAGTAAGAAATATTTATCTATGGAAGATTTCGAAAAATTTGAAGATATTGCAGATGTGTATTTTTCAGGTAGTGATCAGGTTTGGAATACTGGATGGAATAATGGAATTATTCCGCCATTATATTTAAGCTTTGTTCCAGATAATAAACCTAGATATTCTTATTCGTCGAGTTTTGGAAAAGGCAAACTGGAAGAAAAGGATATTGAAGAAATAAAAAAATATTTGGATAAATTTAAAAGGATTTCTGTAAGAGAAGAAAGTGGATTGGATATATTAAATAATCAGTTGGGGATTAAAGATGCAATAAACATAATAGACCCAACATTAGCAATGCCACCAGAATTTTGGAGAAATATAGCGCCTAAAAGGAAGATAAAAGGAGATTATATTTTAATTTATAATCTTAATCGAAGCAAAGAATTTGATGAATATGCTGAAGAATTATCAAAACGTACTGGACTAAAATTATATCGTTTTTGTACAAGATTTGACCAAATATTTAGAAATGGGAAAAGTATCGTTATGCCAGAAATATTAGATTTTATTACATTAGTAGATAATGCCAAAATAGTCTTAACAGATTCTTTTCATGCTACAGCCTTTTCGGTAAATCTTAACACTGAACCAATTTGCATATATCCAAAGAATTATTCAGGCAGATTAGCTAACTTTTTAAAATTAGTTGGAGAAACTCAAAGACATATAGAAAATTTTGAGGATTTTGATGTTATTGATAGACATATGGATTTTGGTAAGGTAAATAAAATACTAGAAAATGAAAGAAAAAAAGTTGATGATTTCTTGAAAAAAATTGTTATTGAAAATGGGGGAAACAATGGAAAGTAATAAAGAAAAAAAATTGATTTCTGTTATTGTACCAATTTATAATGTAGAAAATTATATAGAAGAATGTATAAATTCAATATTAAACCAAAATTATAGAAATATTGAAATTATTTTAGTGGACGACGGTTCAAAAGATAATTCGGGTAAAATTGCAGATAGAAAATCTAAAGAAGACGATAGAATAAAAGTTATACATCAAAAAAACTCTGGAGTAAGTACTGCAAGAAATGTAGGAATAGATAATGCTAAAGGGGAATATATTTGTTTTGTTGATGGAGATGATTATTTATCAAGCAATTATATTACATATTTATATGAATTAATAGAAAAAAATGATGCAGATGTATCATTAACACCTTTTCCTAGAAAATTTAATAATTCAAATGTATTAGATGAAGAGAATGGAGAAAATGACGATATTAGAGTATGGGAAGGGCAACGTGCTGCGGAAGAAATGTTATATTATAATATAGTTATTTCACCATGGAATAAAATGGTAAAAAAGGAAATAATAGATAAATATAATATAAGATTTAATAGTAAACTTGCTTTTGGTGAAGGATTTAATTTCTCAATAGATTGCTTTCAAAGGGCTAATAAAGTAGCTGTAGGAAAAAAGAAATTATATAATTATCGAGTAGATAATCCAACTAGTGCAATGACGAAATTTAGTATGAAATTAATAGATGGAAGTATAGAGGCTCAAAAAACAATTAAAAATAATTTAGTAGAAAGGACACCAAAACTATTGAAAGCATGTCGATATGCAAATTGGCATACATATTGTGATTGCCTTAATACGATGATTGGAGCTAGAGTCAATAAAAAGTATACTGAAAAATATAGGGAAGTAAAGAAGGTTTGTAGAAAAGATGCGATATGTGTTGTAAAGGCTCCAATTCCAAAGAAAGAAAAAATTAAAGGATTACTATATTTTATAAATCCATACATGTCAGCAAAACTAATAAACCACTTTAGATTACGTAAATTTACAATAGAAACAGATGAAAGTGGAACATAGAATAATTTAAAGAAAACACATAATAATTGTAGAAAAAGTGATATTAACACTATAGAACTAAAATATATGAGGTTTGATAAAAGAATTTCAACTATGCTATAATAACTTTACTAGATTTTTTTAGTAAAGTTATTATTTTTTAGTTAGGAGGTGAATGAAAAATGTTAGAAGAAAAAATAATGGAAAAAATAGATAAACTAGATGGACGCACAGAAAAGTTGGAAGAACATACAGAAATAATGGAACGACACTCGAGGGCTATTGAGAAATTAGAAAAGAAAGTAGAAAAAAACACAGAAGATATTGAAGATATAAAAGAAATATTAAAAGATCATAGTAGGGCTTTGTTAATCATTGAAGATGCTGTTACAAATAAAATACCTGCACTTTTTGACAAGTTTAGTACGCATGATGATAGATGGTAAAATAGAGTTTAAGTATGTGATTTGCTTTTATAGCAAGTTAGATATTTAAACTCTATTTTACAGTTCAATACAAAATTTTAAAATATAAATATAGTTTTTATACTTTATAAGCACAATTTTACTCAAAAGCTTGTAATTCTATCACATAATTGATAAAATGTATTCATTGATAATTTGTAAGAAAGGACAAATATATTATGAAATATGATTATTTAATAGTAGGAAGCGGACTATTTGGCTCAATATTTGCTTATGAAGCAAATAAGGCAGGAAAGAAATGTTTAGTTATAGAAAAACGTTCACATATAGGTGGAAATATTTATACAGAAAATATAGAAGGAATACAAGTACATAAATATGGTGCTCATATATTCCATACAAGTAATAAAGAGGTTTGGCAATATATTAATCAGTTTGCGGAATTTAATAGATATACAAATTCGCCTGTTGCACGCTATAAAGACGAATTATATAATATGCCATTTAATATGAACACATTTAACAAATTGTGGGGAGTTATTACACCAAGTGAAGCAAAAGCAAAAATAGAAGAAGAGAAGAAAGAGGCAGGAATAACAGAACCTAAAAATTTAGAAGAACAAGCAATTAGTTTAGTTGGAAAAACAATTTATGAAAAATTAGTAAAAGGTTATACAGAAAAACAATGGGGAAAAAGAGCAACAGAACTTCCAAGCTTTATAATAAAAAGATTACCTGTTAGATTTATATATGATAATAATTACTTTAATGATAAATATCAGGGTATTCCAATAGGTGGATATACTCGGAATAATAGAAAAAATGCTAGATGGAATAGAAGTGAAATTAGACTATGATTTTTTTGACCATAGAGAAGAACTAGAAAATATAGCAGAAAAAATTGTTTTTACAGGACCTATTGATAAATTTTATAATTACAGATTTGGAGAGCTAGAATATAGAAGTTTAAGATTTGAAACAGAAATATTAGATGTAGAAAATTACCAAGGAAATGCGGTTGTAAATTATACAGAGTATGAAGTACCATATACTAGAATTATTGAACATAAACATTTTGAATATAATACAGCCAATTCTCCAAAAACAGTTATAACAAAAGAATATCCAGATAAATGGGTTCAAGGAAAAGAACCATATTATACTATAAATGATGAAAAAAATAATAGTTTGTATCAAAAATATGCTGAACTTGCAAAAGCAGATAAGAATGTTATTTTCGGAGGAAGACTAGGACAATATAAATACTTTGACATGGATAAGGTAATAGTAGAAGCTTTAAATTGTGTGAAAAGTATTTTGTAAAAAAATAGAAATACAAACTTTTAAATACTACTTTACTGTTTTAAATTTTTATCTTATAATAAATATATATACATAAAATGAAAGGCACAAATATGAAGAAAATAATACTTAGAATTATATTACTTATTTTATTAGGGGTAACTTTTTATATAATATTTGGTTTTTCAAATCAAAATGGAGATGAATCTTCGTCTATTAGCAGGAAAGTTACTGAATACATAGTTAATTTGCTACCAAATATACAAAGTGAAACTGATAAAACATTTTTAATAGAACATGGAGAAATTGTAGTTAGAAAATTAGCTCATTTTTCAATTTATACAATTGTTGGAATACTTATGATGTCATTTATGTATACGTTTAAATTGGAAACATATAAAAAAACTATAATAAGTCTAGTTGTAGGAGGAATATATGCTATAAGTGATGAGTGCCATCAAATTTTTATACCAGGAAGAGGCCCATCAGTAACGGATGTATTTATAGACACTTTGGGAGTTTTATTTGGAATTATTATAGTAATAGTTTTAATTTCTATTTATAAAAAACTATTTGTAGAAAAGAAGAAAATAATTGAAATATAATTATTAAATAAACAAATGCGGAGGTTAATATGTATAGAATTAATTCAAAAACTTTAATTATTTTAGCTTCAATTATAGCAGCGATAGTTGTTATTGTTGGAGTTGTATGTATGGTTATTATTTTTACAGGTAATTCTGATGAAACGGTAGCAGAAACTAATACTAACTTTTCTGATTATGAAGAAAATAATAATAGGACAACAACTACTACAAATAATACAAGTACTAGTACAAATATGCAATTTAATAATACAGCAGAAAATAATAATATGTCAGTTACTAACTTAGCTTCAGATAAATATTATTATAAACAATTAGATGAATATGGAAGAATTATTTATGATACATTAGAAGACAACAAAGAAAATTTAAAAACAGGAACTTATGAAATGGACTTAAGTACTACATTTAATAGACTTCTAAGTACAGAAGATGGAGAGGAAACATTAAAAATAGCATATCAATCAGCGTGGAACGCGTTTTCATATGATAATGTAGATTTATTTTATTTAGATATTACCAAATTACAAATGATGATTGAGCATGAAACAAACTTTGTGGAAACAATCTATAAAGTTAAAATTGGAAGAGGAAATAATGCTACATATTTATCAGAAGATTTTGCAGATGAAACAGCAGTAGAAGAAGCAGAACAATATATGGAAAACATAAGAAACCAAGTTGTAACAGCATTAAGTGGATATAGTAATGAAGAAAAAATAAAAAGAGTAAATGACTGGATGATAGATAACTTAACATATGACCAAAGCTCTGGGGAAAATAAGTATAATATATATGGAGCAATAACAGAGGCAAAAGCAGTATGTGAGGGATATGCTAGAATGTTTAAATATATAATGGACGGAATGAATATACCATGTATATTAGTTTCAGGAGAGGCTACAAATTCTAATGGAGATAGTGAGTCACATGCATGGAACTATGTTCAATTAGATGGTGGATGGTATGCGGTCGATGTTACATGGAATGACCCAGTAATAATTGGAGGAGGGGAGCCTTCAGAAGAACAAAGAACAAGATATTTACTAAAAGGACAATCTTTTCTACAAGACCATAAAGAAGACGGATTATTTTCAGAGAATAGTATGAAATTTTCATTTCCAAAATTAGTAGAAGATGAATAAACAAAAAAATACTAAAGGAATTTTTTCCTTTAGTATTTTTTATTGTTCAAGAATCATTGGACCTATATTTGTAACTGTACCTGCTCCTAAAGTAAGTACTATATCATTAGGCATAGCTCGCTCTCTTATATAGGTAACTATATCTGGAAAGTCTGAAATATAAATAGCCTTTTTACCTAATTTTTCTATCTCCTTAATTAAGTCTTTTGAAGATATATTAAAAGTATTATCTTCTCTTGCTGCATAAATATCAGTAACTATAATATTATCAAAACTTAATAAAGAACGAGCAAAGTCTCCAAGTAAATTTTTTGTTCTACTATAAGTATGAGGCTGAAAAATTACCCAAGATTGCCTATATTGTTTTTGCTTAAGGGCACTAGCTGTTGCAGAAATTTCTGTTGGATGATGCCCATAATCATCGTAGATATTAACACCTTTGTATGTTCCAACATATTCAAATCTTCTATGAGCACCAGTATATTTATATAATGCATCTTTAATTTCATCTCTCTCCAAACCATAGTAGTTACATACAGCAATACATGACAAAGCATTTAAAACATTATGTATTCCAGGAATAGAAAGTTTTACAGTTCCCCAGAAGAAATTGTTATAATACACATCAAAACTAGAGAAACCATTTTTATCAAATTTAATATTTCTAGCTATGTAATTAGCATGGTCATTGTCAATTCCGAATGTAATAACTCTAGCTTTACATTCTCTTGCAACTTCTTTACAGCGGAAATCATCTCCATTTATAACAAGTAAACCATCAGCAGGTAAAAGTTTTACGTATTTTTTAAAAGAAGTTACAATATTATCAATATTTTTGAAATAATCTAAATGATCATTATCAATATTTAAAATCACTTCTGTTTTTGGAAATAATTTTAGATAACTCTCAACATATTCACAAGCTTCAATAATAAAATATTCACTTGCTCCAACTCTATAATTGCCATCTATTTGTTTTAAAAATGCACCAACTTGAATAGAAGGATCTTTATGAGCTTCTAGAAAACAAACTGAAATCATTGAAGTTGTTGTTGTTTTTCCATGTGTACCTGATACGCAGATACTATTAGAAAATGCTCTGGTAATTTGCCCTAAAAATGTTCCTCTTGTAATTATTGGAATGTTCAAAGAACGAGCTTTAGAAAGCTCTGGATCGGTATCTTTTACAGCAGCACTATATACAACTAAATCTGCTTTAGCGACATTTTCTAGGTCATGTCCAATTACAACAGGAATTCCTTGAGATAATAATTTATCTGTTACTTCTGATTTGGTAGTATCGGAACCAGTTACTTTAAATCCCCAAAAGTTTAAAATTTCTGCAATTCCGCTCATACTAATTCCACCAATACCAATCATATGTATATGGTTATACTTTTTTAATTCTTCTATATTAGCCATAAATAAGTTTGCACCCCTTTAAAATTTATAAACATAAATCTGCGTGAATATTATATACTTTATTTGTGCAATATTCAATGGTTTTATACATATTTTTATTATATTTTATGTAAAAAGATTTTAATTGTTAATATTTTAAAGAAAAAATAAAAGAAAAAAATTTTTCCAATTATAAAAAATTGTAAAAATAAGAAGGAAAAATAAAATTTTTGACGAATAATATATTTAGTACATAAGATAACAATGTACTAAAAAATTAAAACAATTTGGAAAGAGGTGCTCAAATGCAAATTACAGATGTACGTTTAAAAAAAGTAAATTCAGAGAACAGAATGAAAGCTGTTGCTTCTGTAACATTCGATAACGAATTTGTTATTCATGATATTAAAGTTATCGAAAGTCAAAATGGATTATTTATAGCTATGCCAAGTAAAAAAATGCCAAACGGTGATTACAGAGACATAGCACATCCAATTAATGCTGAGACAAGAGAAAAAGTTCAAAAAGCTATATTCGAAAGATATAACGAGCCAGATACTGAAGCTGAAAATGCAAATGCAGCTGAAGTAAACACAGAATCAGCAGAATAATTATAGATTTATATAATTAAAATAAACAGCCAACTATATAGTTGGTTGTTTTCATTATGTAACTATTGACATAACTTATATTTGTGATATAATAATTAAGCTAATTATAGTGAAAGGATTGAATGAAATGAGTGTAAAAG
Source organism: Clostridia bacterium (assembly GCA_017886645.1). Classification (GTDB taxonomy): domain Bacteria; phylum Bacillota; class Clostridia; order TANB77; family CAG-508; genus CAG-273. The sequence goes on along the minus strand of JAGHJM010000025.1, from coordinate 10,061 downwards.
TAGAAAAGACAGAAAAGAAAAATGAAGTAAAATTAAGTTTTGAAATAGAAGCTGAAAAATTTGATGAAGCTATGAAAAAGGTATATACAAAAACAGCTAAATATTTTACAATACCAGGATTTAGAAAAGGAAAAGCTCCAATGGCAATAGTTGAAAGACATTATGGTTCAAGCATATTTTATGAAGATACATTTAACGAGTTAGTTCCTGATATATATGATCAAGCTATAAAAGATAATAAAATAGAAGCTGTAAGTCAACCACAATTAGACATTATACAAATGGAAAAAGGAAAAGATTTAAAATTTACTGCTATTGTGCAAATTAAACCAGAAGTGAAACTTGGAAAATATAAAGGTATAGAATTAAAGAAAATTGAGTATACTGTTTCTGACAAAGATGTAGAACATGAATTAGGACATATGGCAGAACATAATTCAAGATTAGTTACAGTAGATAATAGACCAGTTAAAAAAGGAGATATTACTACAATAGATTTTGAAGGTTCAATTGACGGAGTTCCTTTTGATGGAGGAAAAGCTGAAAATCACGAATTAGAAATTGGAAGTAATCAATTTATACCAGGATTTGAAGATCAAATAATAGGTATGAAAGATGGAGAAGAAAAAGACATAAATGTAACTTTCCCAAAAGATTATTTTTCTAAAGATTTAGCTGGAAAAGAAGCTACATTTAAAGTAAAATTACACGGAATAAAAGTAAAAGAATTACCAAAAATAGATGATGAGTTTGCAAAAGACGTTAGTGAATTTGATACTTTAGCAGATTTAAAAGCAGATATAAAAGCTAAATTAGAAAAAGAAAATGAAGAAAAGGCAAAGTATGAATCAGAAGAAGCTGCTATAGAAGCTGTTTGCAAAGAAGTAGAAATAGATATTCCTTCAGGAATGATTGAAACAGAAATAGATAATATGATAAAAGATATAGAAAATAAATTATCATATCAAGGATTAACTCTAGACCAATACTTAAAATTAACTAATAAAACAATGGATGGATTAAGAAAAGAATTTAACGAACAAGCAGAAAAAGCAGTAAAATCTAGATTAGTACTAGAAGCAATTATTAAAGAAGAAGACATTAAACCAGAGGAAAAAGAAGTAGAAGACAAATTAAAAGAAATGGCTAAGAATTACAATCAAAAAGAAGATGAGCTTCTAAAAAATGAAAATGTTAAGAATTATGTAACAGAAAACATGAAATATGAAAAAGCAATTGCATTTATATTAGACAATGCAAAAATGAAAAAATAATTGAAATAAAAAGTTAGGGGTGATTTTAATATTTTTAATATTAGTAGCTACCACTAGCTTTTTTGTATTTTATAAATAATGTAAATTGATTAAGTTAACAAATAAAAGTATAACTTTTTTAAAAAAAATTAATATAATTTATAGGAGGATAAAAAATGATTGAAAAAAATAGTTTAGTACCATATGTAATTGAACAATCCGCAAAGGGAGAAAGATCATACGATATTTTCTCAAGGCTTTTAAAAGATAGAATTATATTTTTAGGAGAAGAAGTAAATGCAACTACAGCAAGTCTAGTAATAGCACAATTACTATTCTTAGAGTCTGAAGATCCAGATAAAGAAATTAGTTTGTATTTAAATACACCAGGAGGATCTATAACTGACGGAATGGGAATAGTAGATACAATGAACTACATAAAATGTCCAGTTTCAACAATATGCATAGGAATGGCTGCTAGTATGGGCTCTGTTTTACTTGCATGCGGAGAAAAAGGAAAGAGATTTGCAACACCAAATTCAGAGATTTTAATACATCAACCATTGATTGCAGGTGGTGGACTTTCAGGGCAGACAACAGAAATAAAAATACATGCAGACCATATGGTAAAGACTAGAGAAAAATTAAATAAGTTATTAAGTGAAAAAACAGGTCAACCTTTAGATGTAATTAATAGAGATACTGAAAGAGATCATTATATGACAGCAGAAGAAGCTTTAGCATATGGACTTATAGATGGAATTATGGAAAAAAGAAAATAATAAACATATGAAAACTTATTTATCATAAGAAAGTTTGGGAAAGGAATTTTAAAATGTCAAAAAGTACTAAAAGTAGAGAAGTAAGATGCTCATTTTGTGGTAAGTCACAAAATAGCGTAGAAAGGATTATAGCAGGTCCTGGAGTATACATTTGCAATGAATGTATAAAAGTTTGCTCTAATATTATAGAAGATGATTTATATGAAGAAGATGAACCATCATATACTATAAACAAACAAGAAAAACTACCTACTCCAGAAGAAATAAAAAAGGTATTAGACTCATATGTAGTAGGACAGGAAGATGCTAAAAAGACTTTATCTGTAGCTGTATACAATCATTATAAACGTATTAATAACCAAAAAGATAGTGATGTAGAAATACAAAAAAGCAATGTGTTGCTTTTAGGGCCAACGGGATGTGGAAAAACTCTTCTAGCTCAAACATTAGCAAGAACTTTACAAGTTCCATTCGCAATTGCTGACGCTACAACTTTAACAGAGGCAGGATATGTAGGGGAAGATGTAGAAAATATTTTACTAAAACTAATTCAAGCTGCTGACTATGATGTTGAAAAAGCAGAAAGAGGAATAGTTTATATTGATGAAATAGATAAAATAGCAAGGAAGTCAGAAAATCCTTCAATAACTAGAGATGTTAGTGGAGAAGGGGTACAACAAGCTTTACTTAAAATTATAGAAGGAACAACAGCTTCTGTACCACCACAAGGTGGAAGAAAGCATCCACATCAAGAATTAATACAAATAAATACTGAAAATATATTATTTATTTGTGGCGGTGCATTCGAAGGTTTAGAAAAAATAATAAAAGAAAGAACAGCACAAAAAGCAATAGGTTTTGGTGCAGAAATAAAAAGTGAAAAAGAAGAAAGCAAATATGAAATATTTAAAGAATTATTGCCACAGGATTTGTTAAAATTTGGTTTAATTCCAGAATTTGTAGGAAGATTACCAATTATAGCAACTTTACATGAACTAAATAGAGAAGCATTAGCCAATATTGTTACTAAACCTAAAAATGCATTAGTAAAACAATATCAAAAATTATTTGAACTTGATAATGTTACACTAGAATTTGAACCAGAGGCAATAAACTTAATAGTAGATAAAGCTATAGAAAGAAAAACTGGTGCAAGAGGATTAAGATCAATTATTGAAGAAATAATGAGAGATATAATGTTTGATATACCTTCAAACCCTAAAATAGAAAAGTGTATTATTACAAAAGAAACAGTAAAAAATGGAGAACCACCTAGAATAGTAATAAACAATAATAGAGATACTGTAAAAAAAGAAAAGGTTAAGAGGGAAACAACTAAAAAGACAGAATCAGCTTAATAATAGAAATTAAATAATAAAATTAAGAAGTGCTTATGTACTTCTTAATTTTATAATATAAGAATAGAAATTTATACGTAGAAAGGAAAAAGTACATATAATGAATAAAAAAGAACTAGTCAAAATAAAAGAAAAAGCTTTAAAAGAAAATATACCAATAATAATGGATGATACATTAAAAATAGTAGGAGACCTGTTAAATAAAATAAATCCCAAAACTATGCTAGAAATAGGCACTGCGGTAGGATATTCTGCAATATGCTTTTCTTCATATATAGCTGAAGGAGGTTTTATAGATACTATAGAAAGAGATACTGAAAGAGCAAAAGAAGCTAAAATTAATATAAAAAAAGCTGAAGTTGAAGAGAAAATAAATATTATTGAAGGTGATGCTGTGGAAATCCTACCAGATATTAATAAAAAATATGATGTAGTTTTTATAGATGCAGCAAAAGGAAAATATCCATTTTTCTTAAGCCAAGCATTAAGATTACTTAAGAAAAACGGATATATAATAGCAGATAATGTCTTATACAAAGGATATGTAATGAGTGATTATAATAAGCATAAACAAAGAACGGCAGTAAGAAATTTAAGAGAATACATATCAGAAATAACAGAAAACCCCAACCTTAAAACAGAAATTTTAGAAGTTGGGGATGGTCTTGCAATTACTAAATTACTAAACTAAATATTTTATACAAGATAATATAATATCAAAAATGAAAACAGAGCAACATACAATAACTAAAGCATGTTTTGACCTATAATTCATTTTGTTTAGTGCCTTATTTCCTTTTTGATAAAGTGGGTACAATATTTTAGTAAATAATATAGCAGCAAGTCCCCACATAAAACAATACATAATACTAATTCTGCCATTTAAATTTAGAATATCATAAGTATAGTCCCAGCACCTTATTTTAAATAATGCTTCGATTCCATATCCTACAATATATTCAAATGCAGAAAAAACTATAATAGCCCCAAAAAACAATTTTAGGTATTTATGTTTTATTTCCATCTTTTCAATATAAGAAAGTGCTATTATTAACATAATGGCACCACACCCATATATTGGACAATATGGACCAAGTAAAAACCCCCTTTTAGTTAATCCAAGTTGTATAGAAGTATATGCTGTTTCAAAAATCCATCCTAATATTGAAAATATTAAAAAGAATAATATTAAATTGTCGAATTTATATTTATCTGTATTTATAACAATTAATTGTTTATTTTCTGGTATATCTTTTGTGTCAATTAAGCTTTCTTCATCAGCCAATTTCTTCAACTCCCTTTTATCCAATAATACTATGATACCAGAAAAATATAAAAAAGTAAATTATCTTAAGTAAATTTTAATATGTAAGTATTAACATTTATAAATTAGATGCCGTATAATATAGTACTTTACAAGTAGATTGTTGAAAATAGACTTTTTATATGATATAAAATAATAGTATTAGTATAAATACTTAATTAATAAAATAATAAAAGTATAAGTAGAAGTTTTAATATAAAAGAGGAATAAATATATGAATACATATCATAATATGAACGAAATGCTAGAATATATAGAAATGCACTTAAATGAAGAAATTCAATATAAGGACTTAGCTAAAATATTAGGAGTTAATGAATATACTATGAAAGTTTTGTTTACATTTATATGTAACATATCAATTGCAGAATATATTCGTAAACGAAGACTTTCAAATGCAGGATTAGATTTATGTACAACTAATGAGAAAATATTAGATTTAGCGGTAAAATACCAATATGATAATGCAACATCATTTTCAAGAGCCTTTGAAAAGTTTCATGGAATTAAGCCAAGTATGGCAAAGGAAAATCCAAACGGACTTAAAGTATATCCAAAAATTGTACTTAATGAAGAAGAAAAAGAAATTCCTAATATGGAATATAGTGTAGTGGAAAGAAAACCAATTGTTTTATATGGAAAAGGAATAAAAACTACACATGATAAGATTTCGTATGATGCTCCTAAACTTTATAAAGAAATATACGAAAAATATAGCGATAAATATGGAGAAATAGATTATGGTATGACAGTTTATGAAGATAGATTTGAAAGCGACGATTATGAATATTGGGTTTTATACGAAAAAGAAATTCCAGGTTTTATTAAATATGAAATAGCAGGAGGAAGATATTTAAAGTTTACTATAAGTTCACAAGATGCAGAAGAAATACAAAAAGTAACAAATGAATTTTATAGAAGTTTTCTGCCAAGTTGTAAATATAATTTAAGAGAATTACCAGAACTTGAATATTACCATAATAACATAACAGATTTTCTAGTTCCAATAGAAGATTAATAATAGAAGACTGGCTTTTATAATATCTAAAGATTGGATTTATTTATATAAATAACATTATGGAAAAAAGACTGACTTTTTTTATAATTAAAAAGTCAGTCTTTTTTTTATACTCTATGTTACCATTGTATTGTAGGTTAAAGAAAAGTAATCTATAGAAGGAATGATAGAAAATGAAAAAATATATATCTGAAATATTTTTAACAACTGATAATGTAAAAGAAAAATCATGGCTAGAATTAATATATGCAATTTCTGGATTTAATAAATTGTTTCACACATGGAACTTTTATATAAAAATAAAATTAAACAAAGTACATTATTATGTAGAAACAAATTGTGTGCTTCCAACAATTATTAATTCTTTAAGTGACTTTTTAATAAAAAAGACTGATAATGAAGAATTAACTCTTCCAGAAGAATATAGAAGTTCAATTCCATATGTAATTACGGCTAATCAAAAATGTGTGTTAGATTTATATGATAAAAATGAGGTAAAGCATAATAGAAAGCTTATATGGAGTAAGATAAGAATATTTCCATACAAAAAAGATAATTACTTTTCAAACACACATTTATTTTTTGAAAAAGCAAATGGAAAAATAATTTGTAAAAAGGCTTTATTTAATACGCCATATATATTTCCAAGTATAGATTTTTCGAATAGAAATAGATTTTTCTATTCTAAGGAAGCAAGCAAATATTTAAATATACAAAAATCTTTACATATCTTTAATGAAAATAAGGAAAATGCATTTTTAAAAGTTGATGCTTTTCCATATTTAGCAGGGGATAATTATTTAAGCTTATCAAATTATGATTTTGACAGACATTCAATAATAATAGGTGCGAGTGGAACAGGAAAGTCAAAACTTATAAGTTCTTTAATTACTAATTTAAATACAAATTTTAACGAGAAATATAAAATAGTAGTTATAGATCCACATGCCGCATTAGAAAATGATGTAGGTGGGTTAGATAATTGCAGAGTTTTGGACTTTAACACTTTAGAAAACAGTATAGATTTATTTATGAACGAAGATACAAACATGGTTGCATCAACTGAGTTAACATTAGAATTATTTAAGAATTTATTCAAAGATCAATATAATTCTAAGTTAGAAAGAGTACTAAGGCACAGTGTTTCTTTATTATTAGAAAAAAACATGCTTAACTTTAATACACTTAGAAAATTAATATTAGATTTGTCTTTTCGTAATAAATTACTAGATACAGAAGATATACAGGATAATGTAAAAGATTTCTTTTTAAATGATTTTAATGAATTAAAAAATAAATCATATCAAGAAGCCATTTCACCAATATTATCTTTTATAGATGATATGCAAGCATTGCCAGCATTTAGGTATCAAGATAACACTCAAAATTTGAAAGAATGTATTAACGAAAATTTTGTAACTATATTTTCATTAAATCAAGTAGCATTAGGTGAAAAGATAACTAAAACTATAGCCGGACTAGTTATGAGACAAATGCTTCAATTAATCCAGTCATATAGTTTTGAAGAACACATAATTTTTATTATAGATGAAGTATCTGTTGTAGAAAGTCCAATACTAAGTAGATTTTTATCAGAGGCAAGAAAGTATAACTTATCACTAATTTTAGCACAGCAATATTTTAACCAAATTAGTAAAGAACTACAGTCATCTATATTTGCAAATGTTATAAATTATTATGTATTTCGTTTATCAAAAATGGATGCATTTACTTTAAGTCCTACTCTTCAAATGGAACTACCAGCAAATTCTAGCTATTTAAAGACAAAATTTTTGTCAGAACTAAAAAATAGGGAATGCATTTTAAGAGTAAGCAGTAGTGGAGAGATACTTCATGCTTTTAAAGCAAAAACAATGGATTTTATACCAATACCTAAAATGGTAAGGAATCAAATATTAAATACATATCCAATATTTGCAAAAAAAGAATTAATACTAAACAAAGAGGAAAATAGTTTAGAAAGCAAATTCAAATTTGATGTAAATAAAAACATTAACTTAAAAGAATTAATGTTATCTCAATCTTCTTCAAGAAAGAAGGTGACAGATAATGGATGAAATAAAAGCTAAAAATATGATAGATGAAATATTTTTAAATATATTTAAACAAAAATGTCCATTTTCTTTAGAAAGTATTATTAAAGAATTTGCTTTTGATATAAGATTACCACAAGAGGTAAAAGATAGTTTAACAGGGGAAAGTACATGGACATCTTCTGTAAATGCCAATCAATTTATAACACAAACAAATATGGAAAAATATGATGAAAAATATGGATGGATGTTACAGAAAAAAGAGTTTAGTAATTTAGAGCAACTATTAAAAATATGGAAAAAAGTAAATTATACAACTACAGAGAGAGTCTATGACTCAGTAAATGTAGTAAAAAGTGATCCAATATATAGAAGTGAAAATGTATATATGTGTACTGATTGTAGAGGATGCAAGGATATATTGTTTTCTGATGGATGTGGAAATTGCCAAGGAATAATTGCATCTCAAAGAAGTGCCGATTCCACTTACTGCTTAAGAGTGGATGATTCAAATAGTTGCAGTAACAGCTATAATGTGATTTGTTCTGCTAAAATAAGCAATTCGTTTTTCATACAAGATTGTAACAATTTATATGAGTGCATGTTTTGCTCACATATTTCAAGTAAACGCTATTGTATAGCTAATATGGAGTTTAGTAAAGATGAATATTTAGAAATAAAGAAACAAATCATTAGTTGGATATTAAGTTCTAGAAATTAGGGACTGACCATATGCAAGGTCAAAGATAGGACTATAATCCAGTTGCACCAACACTTGTAACTTTATATTCTCCATTTATTTCCTCTATGCATAATAATCTTCCTAAGCCAACATCTTTAATATTAGTAATTCCATTATAATCCATATTGTAATCTATATAATAAACATACACATCTGAATAGTCTACATATCTATAAGAACTATAATCTATAGTAAAGTTAGTTAAATTATATTCTTGGATAGTTTCTATAGCTGATGCAGAAGCATAATCACTTGCAGTAGTCAAATCTTGAGCATTTACAGCATTAATAAATTTAGTAGTAACATTTTTTACTTCTGTTTCTACGTCAGAATCGGTATTACTAGGAATTGTCTCATTAATAATATTTGTTGTATTAGTATAGTTAGATTCTATATTATTATTCAATGCATTAGTATTATTAGTAGTATTCATTACAGCGTTATTTTCAGTATGATTAGTAAGTATATTAGATAGTAAATTAGAAGATGAAAGTTCATTGTTTGTAGAAGTATTATTTGTAGAAATAACGTAAATAAGTAAACCAACAAGTAGTAAAATTATAATTATAAGTATTACAATAGTTATGATATATAAAGTTTTTCCCTTTTCCATTATTAACCCCCCTTTTTAATTATAAATAGTATAATATAATAAAAAATAATTGTCAAAAGTTTCTAAACTTGAAAATATATGAAGATTATGGTATTATAATAACTAATTTATAAAAGAAATAAAAGGAGAAGTAATTTATGAAAAAACCAGAGTTATTGGCACCGGCAGGTTCATTTGAAAAAGCAAAAACAGCATTTATGTATGGAGCAGATGCAGTATATTGTGGAACATCGTCTTTGTCACTTAGAAGTAGAGCAGAAGTTGATGATAATGACTTAGCAAAAACCATAGAATATGCACATAGTATAGGAAAAAGAGTACATGCAGCAATTAATATTTATGCTTGGGATAATACTTATGATGAAATAAGAAAACAAGCAAGAATGCTAAACAAACTAAAAGTAGATGCAATAATTGCAGCAGATGGTGGAGTAATAGATGTAATAAAAGAAGAAGCACCAGATGTTCCAATACATGTAAGTACGCAAGCCAATACAGTTAGTTATCATACAGCAAATTTCTGGTATAAAAATGGTGCAAAAAGGGTTATACTAGGAAGAGAATTAAATAAAGAGCAAATAAAAGATATAATAAAAAATAAAGAAAAAGACTTAGAAGTGGAAATATTTATCCATGGTGCAATTTGCTTTGGATATTCAGGCAGATGCTTTTTAAGCGATTTCTTAGCAAATAGAAGTGCAAACTTAGGAGACTGTGCACAAAGCTGTAGATGGGCTTATAATGTATATGTAGAAGAATATAATAACCCAGGAAATCTAATGCCAGTTGAACATGATGAAAAAGGTACATACATTTTTTCTTCTAAGGATTTATGTTTAGTAAAAGAAATTCCAGAAATTGTTGAAATGGGAGTAGATAGCGTAAAGATTGAAGGAAGATTAAAAACAGAATATTAC
>JAGHJM010000003.1 GCA_017886645.1 Clostridia bacterium | reverse complement strand
CCTGGTGTTTCATTGTTACCTATATAAAAATCCAAGCTTGCATGAAATCTTGGAATAAGTGCTTTTTAACTTACCGCCTGGTCTATGCCACGACATACTCCATAAGAGTTCCCTCCATACCTACAAAATAGTAGGTTGTAGCCACATCTTACTTCATCGCCAAATACATGCGCTAATATTATATAATAATATATAGCTATTTGTCAACATTTTTTAGTATTTTCTTAGCATTTTTAGTATATTTTATTGTACTTCAAAAAATTTTATTATATTTATACTTCAAGTCATACTTTTACCATTAATTTTTCATGACAAAATGCATAACAAAAGAGACATTTAATAATTAAATTATTAAATGTCTCTTTTGTTATAATTAATATTACTCAACTGTTAATTGAACTCTAAATCCTAATGTTGGATATGACTTATATGTAAAATCTTCAAAACGTTCTGCTGTTCCAGTTCCTCCACCATTAAATCCAGCTCCTCTATATGTACATGGTGCTCCATTTTGGCAATATTCTGTTGTCCATTCATATAAGTTTCCTAGCATATCATAAATATTTGAATATTTATCTGAAACTTCGCCATTGTATTTATAAGTTCCTGTATATAATCTGCTAGCTGTTGTATTTCCAGTATCTATATTACCATATTCTTGTGAATCTGTTATTGCTAATTCATATCCTGCTTCAGAATTTTGACATATAAAGTTTAATGCTGTGTCCCAAGCGTAACTTGAGATTAATGAAGTTACTGTATTTGAATTTCCTGCTGAAAATGTTTTTGCATCTTCTAATGCCTTATCTCTTGTAACATTATAGTATGTAAGTTTATTTTGTTGTATTACTAAATTGCTTCCATCTTTTCCAACTTCAAATCTTCCTATATAAAATCCACCATTTTTAATTGCTTGACTTTCAAAATAATTTAGTGAATATTTGTAATTCTCATCATCTTCATTCAATATGTTGTATTGATTTAAGCAAGATGCCTCATTTTCTTCTCCATAAAACTTATATGCATTTTCTCCAGTCCCTTCTATTACTTCTCCTTTTTCAATAGGTGTTGCACTTGCTCCACTAAAAGTTCTTCTTGTCAATTCATTTGTTTTTGCTCCGGAAGTAGTTTTGTAACTTCCAACTGGTATCCATACATATTGATTTCCGGTTGTAATTTCTTCTATTACAATACCATCCTCTACTAATGTTCCTGAATCATCTGGAATTTTAAATCCTCCAGGAATTACTATTTCGTTTTCTAAATCATCTTTTATTATTGTTGTTTCTTCAAAACCTTCGTCTTTTCCAACCGCATCTTCTACTTCACTTTTTCCAGTAGTATCTTCTCCTAATGCATTTCCTATTTGTTTATCCATTGAATCTAGTGCTGCTTCATCTTCTTCTACCATTCTTTCACTTGATTCAGATGCTTCTCTTGCTTTTGCAATTATACCATTTTCATTAAAAATTAACATTATAGTTATTCCTGCAAGAATTAATAATACAACAATTGTTACTACAAGTGCAATTAGAGTGATACCAGAACTTCTTCTAAACGTTTTCATAGTATTCACCTCCTTTGTTATTTATACATATCTATATTAATTATATCATATTTTTGCTTTTTTCGCCATAATATAGATAAAAAAAGAGCCAAAAGTAATATATTTTCAGCTCTTTTTATGTCTTATTTTATATCTCTTAAGTTTTTGCATTTAATATATCCAATTATTGCAGATGTAACAACTATAGTAATCAAAATTACCATTCCTATTTCAAGTCCTGTTTGAGGTATTTTTCCAGTTGCTATAGTATTATCCACTATTTGTTGATTATTATTTCCTGTTCCAGCACTATTTTGGTTGTTTTCAGTTGGAGTTGTTATATTAAAATTTCCATCACCATTATTGTTGTTACCTGAATTATTATTTCCTGTTGATTCTACTGCTACCAATGCAAATCCTGTCAAATCTTTTTTAGTTATTACTGCGGTATTCCCATCATTATCTGTTACATTTCCACCAGCAAAGTCAACTATTTGTAATGTTCCTAAATCTCCTGATTGAATTGTATATGTATATATAATCTTATCTGAACTAGCTTCTCCTTCGGTAAGAGTTATATTTTCTCCATCCCCAAATTTTATAGTTAATGTTGGATATTCATTTACATTAATGTCTCCTGTAAAGCTTACTGTTATTTGTATTTCATCACCTGGAGCTGCCCTATATTCTAGTGTTGATCCAACATATTCTGTATGACTACTTGTTGCTTTTATAGAATCTGTAACTACTCCTCCTGCTATATAGTCAGCTATAGATGTTGAATTTGGTAAACCATCATGAATTATACAAGAATATACTGTTTTTGTATTTGCTGTAGAAGAAGATACTTTAATCCACATATAATAAAGTCCATCTTCAGGTTTATTATAATTTCCTACAAGACCATTAACTGTTCCTTCATACCCTGTTGTTGGATATGATGTTTTTATATATGGCTCTAAATCCTTTATATCTCCATCATTTTGTTTTATTTCCAAATACTTTTCTATTACTGTACTATCCGTTATTCTTTCAAATTTATATTCTCTTGTACCTAAATTATAAACATTATCTATTCCATATGCATCTGTACTAATTCCATTATCATTTCCTTCAACATTGATAGAATAGAAAAGTGGTAATTTTAAATCTATTTGCATATTTTCAACAGCATAGCTTTCTGTATTATCCTTTTCTCTAATATATAAATATCCTTCATCTGTTATTCGTAATACATTTCTCATTGTATAATCGCTTTCACTAATATTCACTGTTGCTGTTGTTGCTGTATAGTTTGTTATAAGAAACCATTCTTCTGGAGTTCCACCTTTTGTAGTTAAACCATACTCATATTGTTTTCCTTCGTCTAATGTTAGCCCTGTTAAATCTAGCTGTATTGAACCATCATTAGTTGGAAAACTTCTTGTGTATTCTGCAGCATTTGAAGTTATTGTAAGTAATAATATAAATGCAACTACAAATAATAAAATAATCATTAATCTTTTAGTGTTTTTTAAAATACTTTCATTAATCATTTGTTTTTCCCCCTTAACTTTCTTAAATTTACCAAAACATTACAAAAAAGTCAATATTTTTTTTATTTTTTTTATGATATATTATATTTTTTCTTATCCTATATTCTAGCGTAAATAACTTCTTTACTTCTAATACAATTTTATCTATTAATTTGTATTTATTTTTATATAATTTAATATAAAAAAAGAACTTAATCTACATTTTAGTAAATTAAATTCTTTTTTCTTTATCCAAATATTCCTCTCTTTTTTATAGGAGGTTGTTCATTCATTGTTTTAGCAAGTTCTGTTAAAATATCTCTTTGTTCTTTGCTTAAACGTTTTGGAACTTGTACTTGTACTGTAAATATAAAATCACCATTTGAATTACCATTTAAATTTTTAAATCCCTTATTTCTTATTACAAATTTACTTCCAGGTTGCGTTCCATCTGGAATTCTATATATTTCTTGAGTTCCATCTACCATAGGTATTTTTAGTTCTGCACCTAATGTTGCTTGAGTAAAAGTAATTGGTACATCACAATGTACATTATTTCCATTTCTAGTATAAATGCTATGCCTTTTTACATGCACCCTAATGTATAAATCACCTTTTTCTCCACCTTTTTCGCCAGGTTCTCCTTCTCCTTTTAATACTACAGTTTGTTCGTCATCAATTCCTGCTGGTATCTTAACTGTAAGTCTTACTTGTTTTCTTACAGTACCTTTGCCTTTACAAGTTTCACAAGGTTCTTTTATTACTTTTCCTGTTCCATGGCAATTCGTACAAGTTCTCATAGTTTGCATTTGTCCTAAAATTGTATTTTGTACTTGCTTTATTTGTCCGCTTCCATGGCAAATTGGACAAGTCTCTGCATGCGTACCTGGTTTTGCGCCTTCTCCATGACATGTACTGCATATTTCATTTCTACTTATATTAATATATCTTTCTGTTCCTAAAAATGATTCTTCAAAGCTTATTTCCAAATCGTATTTTAAATCTGCACCTTTGCGTGGTCCATTGTTTCTTTGACTTCTATTTCCTCCAAATCCTCCACCAAAAAATGAAGAAAATATATCACCTAAGTCTCCAAAGTCATCAAATCCACTAAATCCACTTGTAGAATATGTATAAGTTCCATTTCCAAATGGACCACCTGCTCCGCTAAATCCACTTTGTGGATCTGCAGTACCAAATTGATCATACATTTTTCTTTTTTCTGAATTTGACAATACTTCGTAAGCTTCATTTACTTCTTTAAATTTAGCTTCTGCTTCCTTTTTATTATCTGGATTTGCATCAGGATGATATTTTTTAGCAAGTTTTCTATAAGCTTTTTTTAGTTCTTCCTCGCTTGCATTCTTATCCACTCCTAATACTTCATAATAATCTTTTTTATTTGCCATTTTGCTTCCTCCTAAAAGCGTGCAGTTTCTACTTTAGATAGTATGACCCATCTTTAAAATGGGTCATACTTCTTAATTAAAATTATTTCTTATCATCTTTTTTATCTTCTTCGTCTACTTTGTAATCTGCATTATATACATTTCCATTTTCATCAGCATGTGGCTCTTCTGCATTTTGATTATTTTCTTGAGCTCCTGCTTGATTTGCTCCTGCAGCTTGTGCATATAACTTTTCTGACATTGAATAAAATACTGTTGTTAATTTTTCTGTAGCAGATTTAATTGCTTCTACATCGCTACCTTCTAATGCTTTCTTTACATTTGCAATTTCAGTTTCTGCTTTTGCCTTTTCTTCTGAACTAATTTTATCTCCTAGCTCGTCAATTGTCTTTTGGCAGTTATATACTAAACTTTCTGCATTATTTCTTGCCTCAATTTCTTCTTTCTTTTTCTTATCTTCTGAAGCATGTGCTTCTGCATCTTTAACTGCTCTATCTATATCTTCATCTGTTAAGTTTGTACTTGCTGTAATCGAAACTTGTTGGCTATTTCCTGTTGCCATGTCTTTAGCAGATACGTGTACAATTCCGTGAGCATCAATATCAAATGTAACGTCGATTTGTGGTACTCCACGTGGTGCTGCTGGAATTCCTGTTAATTGGAATCTTCCCAATGTTTTATTGTATGCAGCCATATCCCTTTCACCTTGTAATACGTGAATTTCAACGCTTGTTTGTCCGTCAGCTGCTGTAGAGAATATCTGTGACTTTTTAGTTGGTATGGTTGTATTTCTTTCTATTAATTTTGTAAACACTCCTCCTAAAGTTTCAATACCTAATGATAGAGGTGTTACATCTAATAATACTAAATCTTTTACATCTCCTGAAAGAACTCCTCCTTGAATAGCTGCACCAATTGCAACACATTCATCTGGGTTAATTCCCTTATCTGGATCTTTTCCTGTTATTTTCTTAACAGCTTCTTGAACAGCTGGTACTCTTGTAGATCCACCAACTAATAGTATCTTGTGTAAATCATTTGCTGTAATTCCTGCATCTTTCATAGCTTGCTCTACTGGAATTCTTGTTGCGTCAATTAAATCACCAATTAATTCTTCAAATTTTGCTCTTGTTAATGTAATATCTAAGTGTTTTGGTCCATTACTATCAGCTGTAATAAATGGTAAATTAATTTGTGTTTGTTGCATTCCAGAAAGCTCTATTTTAGCTTTTTCTGCTGCTTCTTTTAATCTTTGCATTGCCATTTTATCAGTTTTTAAATCAATTCCATTTGATTTTTTGAATTCATCTACTAAATAGTTTATTATTCTTTCATCAAAATCATCTCCACCTAAGTGTGTATTACCATTTGTAGCTAAAACTTCAAATACACCGTCACCAATATCTAGTATAGATACATCAAATGTTCCTCCACCTAAGTCATATACCATTATCTTTTGATCTTGATCTTCTTTATCCATACCAAATGCTAAAGCTGCAGCTGTTGGTTCGTTTATAATTCTTAAAACTTCTAGTCCTGCTATTTTTCCTGCATCTTTTGTTGCTTGTCTTTGACTATCACTAAAATATGCTGGAACTGTAATAACAGCTTGTGTTACTTTTTGTCCTAAATAATTTTCTGCATCTGTTTTTAATTTTTGTAATATCAT
>JAGHJM010000024.1 GCA_017886645.1 Clostridia bacterium | reverse complement strand
TTACGTGAAAGAGGAATTGCTAAAGCTGCTAAGAAGGCAGATAGAATTGCATCAGAAGGATTAGTTGTAGCTTATGTAACAGCTGACAAGAAAATAGGTGCAGTAATAGAAGTAAATGCTGAAACAGATTTCGTAGCTAAAAACGAAGAATTTAAAAATTTTGTTGCAGATGTTGTAAAACAAGTAGCAGAAAAAAATCCAGCAAATGTTGAAGAATTATTAGCACAAAAATCTATGTCAGAACCAGATAAAACAGTTCAAGAAGTACTAACAAATAAAATTGCAACAATTGGTGAAAACATGTCAATAAGAAGATTTGAAAGATTTGAAACTGATGGTATGATAGAAAGCTATATTCATGGTGAAGGAAAAATTGGTGTTTTATTAGAAATTAATGGTGGAGACGAAACTTTAGCAAAAGATGTTTGTATGCAAATTGCAGCAGCTAAACCAGAATTTCTAGATAAAAACTCAGTTCCAGCTGAAAGACTAGAAAAAGAAATGGAAATCTTAAAAGCACAAGCTATGAATGAAGGAAAACCAGAACAAATAGCTGAAAAAATTGTTCAAGGAAGAATTGGAAAATTTTATTCAGAAATATGCTTGGTAGATCAAGAATTTGTTAAAGATCCAGATATTACAGTAGGAAAATTAGTAGAATCTAAAGGAGCAAAATTAATAAGATTTGCAAGATTTGAAAAAGGTGAAGGATTAGCTAAAAAAGAAGAAAACTTTGCTGAAGAAGTTGCAAAACAAATTAATGGATAAAATAAATTAACTAGTAAAAGCACTTGTATTAACAGGTGCTTTTTTGATATAATGGTGCAAAAAGATAAAAGGAAGGCATAATATGGAAGAAAATAAAAAGGAAATAATTAGTAAAGAAGAAAATACAAAAAGTTTAAAATTGGAGAAGATAAAATTCAATATCTTAGCAATATTTGCTATAGTAATTTTAAGTACTGCATTAACTCCAGTTACATTTCAAAATGATACATATTATACAATAGCGATAGGTAAGCATATTGCAGAAACTGGAACTATTGATATGCAAGATCCGTTTTCATGGCATGAAAATTTGCCATATACATATCCACATTGGCTTTATGATTTAGGAACATATGGAATTTATCAGCTTGGAGAAAATATAGGTATCGGCGGATTTACAGCAATTTATATAACAACAATTATACTTAGCTGTATATTAGGAATAGTTATTTATTTAGCATGTTTAAAAATTAGTAATCATCATATTGTTTCTTTTTTAATTACTATGGGAATAATGTATTTATTAAAAGCTTTTATAACAGCAAGAGCTCAATTGGTAACTTTTATATTATTTGCTTTAACCATTTTATTTATAGAACAATTTTTAAACACTAAAAAGAAAAGATATGCTATAGGATTAATTATTATTCCTATTTTAATTGCAAACTTGCATGTTGCTGTATGGCCATTCTATTTCGTTTTATATTTACCATATGTTGTACAATATGTAATGGTTTTAGTAAGTAAGTCTAGATTAGGATTTAGGATAAGAAAGAGATTAAAAGAAAATAAAATAAAGAAATTAGAAAAGATGCAGAAAAATCCTGATATTATAAAAAATGAAAGTAAGAAAACGAAAAATAAAATAAGCATAGAGGAAAGAATTGAAAAAACGAAGCAAGAAATTGTAGATTTAGAAAATAGAAAAAATAAATCTATAGAAAATGCAAACAGAAGAAAAGAAAATCCTTATAAAATTGTTTTAGAAGAAAGACCTGCTACTAAATGGCTAATACTTATTTTAATAATTTGCATTTTTACGGGATTACTTACACCATTAGGAGATACTCCATATACATATTTAGCAAAGACAATGGAAGGAAATACTACAAGTAATATTAGTGAACATCTACCACTTACATTAATTAATAATATAGGAATGATAATTTCTATAATTTTAGTTTTGGCATTAATAACTTTTACAGATACAAAAGTACGAGTAAGTGACTTACTTATGCTTGGCGGGTTATTATTACTAGCTTTTATATCAAGAAGACAAGTGTCAATGTTTTATATTATAGGAGGAATAATTTTTACAAGAATCATATCAGATTTTCTTGGAAAGTATGATAAAGATGGAGAAGATAAAGTTATAAAAGTAATAAACACAATTTATGGAAAAGTAATAACTATATCAATTGTTCTAATTATTGCTTTAACTATTATAAGACCAAAACTTAATGATAAATTTGTAGATGAAACTTCTTATCCTGTACAAGCTGCAGAATATATATTAGCAAATATGGATTTATCTACAATGAGAATATATAATGAATATAATTATGGTAGTTACTTAGTATTTAAAGGAATACCAGTATTTATAGATTCTAGAGCAGAGCTGTATACTCCACAATTTAATGGAGTAAAAAAGGATGATAAAACATATGAAGGAAGAGATATTTTTTCTGATTATTTAAATATCTCAAATATAGGAACTTATTATGAGAATAAATTTGAAGAGTACGGTATTACACATGTTTTATTAAAGAAAAATACAAAATTAAATATATTTATATCTAGGGATGATAATTATAAAGAATTATATAGTGATGATTATTTTGTATTTTATGAAAGATTATATTAATAATTTTCTAGTATAAAGGAGAAATATGAAGAAAAAACCTTTTATGACTAAAGCAAAATTAACTATAATTTTCTCAATAGTAATAATTTTGTTAGACCAAATGTTAAAAGCTATAGCTATTAATATTACAAATGGAGGCTCTATAGAAATTATAAAAGGAGTTTTAAATTTTACGTATATAAGTAATCCAGGGGGAGCATTTGGTTTAGGATCTGATAGTGCTACATTTTTATTAATAAATGCTCTAGTAATATTTTTATTAATTAGATTTATGATTACTCAAAAAGATAGAATTGATATAAAAACTAGCACATCTTTATTGTTAATTATTTCTGGAGGAATAAGTAATTTAATAGATAGAATTTTTAGAGGAGGAGTTGTAGACTTTATAGATATTTCTCAAGTTATAAATTTTCCAAAGTTTAATCTTGCAGATATATGTATTGTTGTAGGATGGATATTATTCGTTTTATTTGCTGCAATTCATACTAATGAGATTATACAAGAAAGGAAGAAGAAATTTGAAAGAATTAAAAAAGACAATTGATAGTATAAACGAAGAATGTATAACTGATACAAAAGAAATTATAGTAAGTCAAGATGGAATAAGATTAGATGCATATATAGCTAAAAAAGAAAATAATCTATCTAGAAGCATGATACAAAAACTAATACAATCAGCAAATATATTGGTAAATGGAAGTGTACAAAAAGAATCATATAAGGTAAAAATGAATGATATTATAACGATAAATATTCCTCTTGCGAAAGAAAGTGAATTATTAAAGCAAAATATACCATTGAATATTATTTATGAAGATGATGATATTTTAGTTATAAATAAGGAAAAGGGGATGGTAGTGCACCCTGGAAATGGAAACCCAGATGGAACATTAGTAAATGCAATAATGGCACATTGTGGTGATAGTTTGTCAGGTATTGGGGGAGAAAAAAGACCGGGTATAGTGCATAGATTAGATAAGGATACATCAGGATTAATTATAGTAGCAAAAAATGACAAAGCACATATAAACCTTACTAATCAAATAAAAAATAGAGAAGTAAAAAAAATATATATTGCATTAGTTAGAGGAATTATTGCAGAAAATGAAGCAACAATAAATATGCCAATTTCCAGAGATCCAAAAGATAGAATAAAAATGGCAGTTAATAAAAATGGGAAAGAAGCAATAACCCATTTTAAGGTATTAGAACGTTATAAAAGGTATACATTAATTGAACTTAAAATAGATACTGGAAGAACGCACCAAATAAGAGTACATATGTCACATATAGG
This sequence comes from Clostridia bacterium, assembly GCA_017886645.1. Classification (GTDB taxonomy): domain Bacteria; phylum Bacillota; class Clostridia; order TANB77; family CAG-508; genus CAG-273. The sequence continues at coordinate 9,448 of JAGHJM010000024.1, read as the reverse complement.
ATTTCCAGTTGTGGGAGATGAAGTATACTCAAATGGAAAAAATGAGTTTGGAATAAAAGGTCAAATGTTACATGCAAAAAGTTTAGATTTTTTACATCCAATAACAAACAAGAAAATGCATTTTGAAGCACCTGTTCCAGAGTATTTTGAAGATGTTATAAAAAAATGCAGAAAAGAGATGGAAGGTTAATGGAAGAAAGATTACAAAAATTTATAGCTAATAAAGGAATATGTTCTAGAAGAAAAGCAGAAGAGCTTATTTTAAATGGAAAAGTTAAAGTAAACGGAAAAATCATTTTAGAATTAGGTACAAAAATAGATATTGATAAAGATATAGTAGAAGTAAATGGAGAAAAAGTATCAAATAACATAGATAAAAAAATATATGTTTTATTAAATAAGCCAATAGGATATGTTACAACAACTAAAGATCAATTTGGAAGAGATACGGTTTTAGATTTAGTAAAGGTAAAGGAAAAGATCTTGCCTGTAGGAAGGCTAGACATGTATACATCAGGAGCATTAATTTTAACAAATGATGGAGATTTTATATATAAAGTGACGCATCCAAAACATGAGATAGAAAAAACGTACAATGTAACAGTAAGAGGAAAAATTACTGAAGAAGATGTGGAAAAGTTAACAAATGGTGTAGAAATAGAAAACTATGTGTCAAAAGAAGCTAAAGTAAAAATTCTAAAAATAAATGATGAAAAAAACTTATCAAGAATAGAAATTACTATTCATGAAGGGAAAAATAGAGAAGTTAGAAAAATGTGTGAGGCTATAGGAAAAAAAGTGTTAGCATTACACCGTACAAAAATAGGAAACATTAATGTTAAAAATTTAAAATTAGGAGAGTGGAGATACTTAAATCAAAAAGAAGTAAAATCTTTATTGGACATAAAGTAAATAATGTGTTAAAATATATAAAAATTACAAGGAGGTATTTTATGGTAGAGGACAATGAAATTAAGGCAACAGTATCACCATTTGCAATACGAGAAGGAGAAATTAAAGTATTTGATGGTAAAGATGGATATGTTTCGATGAACCAAATAATACATAAAATGAACTTAGGACATATTAATGATTTACACTTCAAAATAATAGAACTAATTAATAAATTCGAATTTATGACTTCAAGGCAAATTTTTCAAATGCTAGAATGGGAAAATGTACAAATAGATTCACAAGATAAATTAAATAATAAATTAGAGCAATTAGTTAAATCAAAGATTTTAACTAGATATTATTTCGATTGTAAAGATGGAAAAGGTGTATATCGTATATATGCTTTAGAAAAAATGGGAAAATATTTATTAAATTCTCGTGAAATAGATTGTAAATGGCAACCTACAGATAATACTAAACCTGTAGCAATGGTAAAGAAAAGACTTGCAGGAAATCAGGTTATTATAGCTTATTTAAGGAAAGTTTCTGCATTAGATTCTTATGTACCAAAGCCAAGCTTTACTGCAAAAATGGCAGGCAAGGTATTTAAAGCAACAGGAGGAAGTGTAAAATTAACTAAGAATAATAAATCTGTAGAATTTGTTTTTGAGGTAATTAGAAGAGAAGAAGATTGGGAAAATAAATTAATAGATAAAATGAAGTTATATAAAGATTTTTATGAAAATTTTCAAATGGGAGATTCAGGCTATAAAAGTATTCCACAACTGATTATAGTTTGTGAAGATGAAAGACACATGGCAGAAACTTTTAAAACAATAGTAGTTAATAATTTGGAAATATCAAAAATAAAATTATACTATACAACAGATTTAAGGCAAAATGAACAAACTTTAGAAAAAACATTAGTTGAATTTAAACTAGATGAGAGTACAGGAAAATATAAAATGGAAGATGTTTCTGTAAAAATCTTAGGAATATAATAAAAAAGAAGAATCTAAATGAGGTTTACTTCAATTAGATTCTTCTTTTTTTATAGAATTTTAACAGATATTGTATTTTTATATATGATGTGATAGTATAAAAATGTATTTTATAATTGGAGGTAATATATGGATTTCGGAGAAAGAATTATGGAAGTAAGGAAGCTCTTACAAGATAAACAATTTAATCAAGCAGAAGAAATACTATTAAATATGCTTAATGAAGGGAAGACAAAGGTTACTGAGGATGAAAATAATACATATTTTTCATTTAATACATATACTGAATTAATAATATTTACTAGAACATTTAGATTAAAAAAGAAAAATATTATTCCAGATATATCATATTCTCAGATTTATTATTATCTGGGTGTTACTAATATTGAAATGAAAAACTATGGAAAAGCACTAGAATATCTAAATGAAGGATTAAGCTGGAATCCAATTGATATATATTTAGCTTTTCAAAAAGCAGCTGTTTATAGAATGCTTGGAAATCTTGAAAGATATAGAGCAGAAATAGAAAAAGCTCATTCTTATATATATACTAGTAGAGGTTTAGCAAAATATTTTAGAGAGCTAGGATGGTATTATGCCGAAAGGAAGGTATATGATTTAGCTAATGCTTTATATACACGTAGTATAGCATATGAAGATTCTACGATGGCAAGAAACGAATTAAAATATATAGCACAACAAGAAAATAGAGAAGTTAAATTTTCTACAAGAGAAGAAATAGAACGATTATTTGCAGACTATAATATAAAAGGCGGTTTTTCTACATTTACTTTTAATGTGATTTTAGATGAATACAATAGATTAAAAAATGAAGAAAGAGCTAAGAACATTGTAAATGATTTATCAAAAACTCTATATGATATAACATTAGATAAGCAGTATATGATATATGTAGATTTGAAAGATGATGAAACGGGAACTACTATAAAGGTACCATATATGTGGAGAATATTAAATAAAAGTGAATATGAAAAGGAAAATTCAACTATAGCATTTATATTTGTTACTGAAAATAATGTAAAAGTCACTATCACATGTTTAAAAATAGCTAGGGAAGAAGAATTAGACGAGTTGTATAAAAATGTTATAGAACAATTAGAAGAAAATAATATAAAAGTAATAAAAGAATATACCATGCAAAGAAATAGAACGATAAAGCAAACTTTTATAGATGTTAAAATGGAAAACGAAACCAATAAAAGATTATTCCAAAATTACTTTATAGTAAATGGTTTTCTATTTTGTGCAGCATGGGAGGTAGTAACATATAGAGAACCGGAGGAAATATATGAAGGGATAACTAAAACTCTTGTAATGGATGCGATATTGTCAATGCATGAAAATAAAGATGAATCTATAGACAACGAAAATAAGGTTATAAAAGAAAATAATAAGTATAGTAATTTAGCATTAGAAGATATTAATTTAGAGTATGGGGAAAGCAACGTTAATGAAGAATTGATAAATGATTTAAAATCTTTTTCAGAAAAATATATAAAAGTTAATAATATGGATTCATTCTGGAATAAGCTGGCAGAAAATATGTTTATTACCTTAAGTATAATAGAGTTAATAGAAAATAATAAACTTACAATAGATGGGGTACTAGAACTTTCGAAAGATATTAGCAAATCTAGAGAATTGTGTAAGAAAAATATAGAAAAACTAAACTTTGCAGAAATAAAATCTTCAGTAGATACTTTACAAGCAGATGGAAATGATAAAACGTTAACATCGATATTAGAGATTATACAGACATCTTTAAATAAATTGAAAATCTAGAAAGATAAGCTATACAACTTGACATTTACATAAAACGAAGATATAATTTTTCTATAGCAAAGGCTAATAGTACGTTGAAAATAGGAGGTTAAAAATATGGATGTGACAACAGGATGGCTTACTATCAACAGAAATTGCAACAATCATTGTAAGTGGTGTTATGCACAAAATGTTTGGAACAATACCTCAATCATGGATTTCGAAAAGGCAAAAAGAGCAGTAATAGAATTAAAAAAGAGAGGAGCACGGAGAATAATTCTTATAGGAGGAGAACCCACAATATATCCTTTTTTCTTTGATATTATCAGATATATCAGAGAAAACGGACTTAATGTTTCTGTAGCCTCAAATGGCAGAAAATTTTCAAACATGGAGTTTGCACGCGAAACAGTTAAAGCTGGGATAACTGGTATCGATATTTCCATAAAAGCTTTAACTGAAGAGGAGTATAAAGAAAATACTGGCAACTACGGATTTAAACAAATGATTGAAGGATATAATAATTTGGTCGCTCTGGAATTTATTCCTTCTGTTTCGTATGTTATTACTACAGGTGATTCCAAGAGGCTGGAGGATTTGGCTAAGTTTGTGTCCGAAAATCACATGAAAAAAGTATCACTACAGTTTGTTAAACCAGTTATTGGTGCTAAAGAAGACAGCGAAGAAATAATGGATATCAAAGTAATGGGGAAATTTGTGGAAACAATATACCATGTAATGGAAAAATACGCTATCGACTACTATTTGGAAATCTCTTTTCCACTATGTTTGGTGAAACGTGAGATTCTGGACAAGCTGATTTATGAAAATAGAGTGATAAACTGTTGCCATGTTCCAAGTGGTACTGGAGTTATTTTAGATCAGGATTTTAAGGTGTTGCCTTGCAACCACTTTGCTGAATTTCCATTTTCAAAGGATTCTGTAGACTTTGACCATGAGGATTCTTTGGAGAAAATTTGGGAAAGTGATATTGTAAAGGAATTTAGAAGGAAGGCGAGGTGTTATCCAGCAACCAAATGTCAGACCTGTAGTATGTGGAATGAATGCGGAGGTGGTTGTTTTACGAGATGGCTTTTTTTGAACCCAGCAGATTACATTATGTAAGAAAGGAGAAAAAGCAATGTCGCTGATGGAACTACTTGCAGGATTCCGTGGAACGGAAATTCTGGCGCCAATAGCAGTGGGAGTTAGAAGAGCGAGGGTGCTTAACTACAATTGCCACTGTGGCTCTGACGATTGCTCTGATTGCTACGAATGCCACTGCGGTTCTGACGATTGTACCGACTGCTATGATTGTCACTGCAGTTCTGATGACTGCTCTGGAGATTGCATTGGTCCCAGCAGATAACCTCAACACGAAAAGAATAATTTAATTAAAAGATTCTTTTTTGGCAAATAGCGTTTGTTTAAAGCCAAAAAGAGGATGCTACAAAATAGCATCCTCTTTTCAATTTTTATTCTTCATCATTTTTTCTTTTTTTCTTAATATTTACTATTATTGCATCATCATTGTTAAATAAGAAGCTTGAATCTTTTGTGTCTGTTTGTATTGGGTCAAACTCTTCCTCAGTAGTATAAACATCATTTAATTTCGTTGTAGCTTCAAAGTTTCCTTTTACTTTTTCAAATAATTTCTTAGCTTTAATTTCATCCGAAATTCCAGCAGAATATTTTGAAAAGTCATAATTTTTAATTTTCTTAGGGGCTTTGTATTTAGCATCAATAAAGTCTAAGTTACCCTTACCAACATTACTTTTTCCATTCATTGCTTTAACTTTATAAATAATTTGCTTTCCTTTTAATGCTTTTATTTTACCAGCAGAATAGTTTGGAGTCCATTTATATTCTATATTTCCCATTTTTGAATCATACTCATTTTTATCTGCATTAAATGTACTGTTCCATTTCCACTCTCTCTTATCTTGCATTTCTTTTTGCCACCATTCTATATCTTCAGGAAGTGCATTTCCAAATATAACTTTGTTAACACAGTTGGCCAGAATTGTTTCTTTAATTTTCTTACCAGTTGCTCCATCAATATCTCCTGCAAGTTGAGATAGGTTTTGTGAATCTAATACAGTTGCAACTTTATATTTTCTATATATAGTATAAACTGGTTCAATAGCCTTAGAAATAAAATCTGGAAAATCATCTATATATAAGAAATGAGGAACTCTTGAATTGTCATTTCCAGGTCTTGATAATACAGATTGTTGCATTAATAGAAGGAAGAACATACCAAATGCTTTATGAGCAGTAGCTCCTAAATCTCCTCTTCTAGTACATACAAGAGTAATTTCACCTTCAGCTAAAGCTTTATCAAAATCTATGTTATTTACTCTATTACATAATAGATTTTTTATAGTAGGATATCTTAGTAAATTATCTAATTCAGTAGATGCCGTAAATACAGATTGTCTTGTAAAATCTACATCAGATCCTGTATCATAAAATGAATTTTCAAAATACTTTATAAGAATTTTATATTTTTCTGCTAACTCAGGAATTTTTTTCATTTCTTCAGTCATGTTTTGAACTAAAGAAAAATCATTTAAACAGTCTAGTAAATCTTCTAAAGTAGGTATTGCATCAGCATTTAATCTAGGATACATTTCTTTTAATAATATAGATAAGTTTTCTAATATTTGAATTGCTGCATTTTCTCTAAATGCCATTTGCAAGTCAGGTCTGTGATATGCAAATAATCCTTTAAGAACACTTGATATAGCGATACCTGTTTTAATAGGGTCTTTATATATAAATGGGTTTATGCCTATAGATTTTGGATTTGATGGATCTACTATATTAACAGGCATATCATAATTTTCAACAATTTTTAAAATTTTATTTATTGATTCAGGCTCTGCTGATACATATGTAAGTCCTAAATTTCTATAAACAAATTCATCACCAGAAGAACTAAGAATCATTTTAGACATATATTTTTTATATAAATCTAACTTATCGGTGTTTGGTACCAACATTGAAAGTGTAAAGTGTTTATTAATATAATTGTTATCGTAAGGACAATTTAGTGTAGCAATACCAGTTTTTAATGCTGTAAAGCCTAATTCCTTAGAAACTTCTTTAAAGAAGAAACGTTTATTAATATCCATTGCAATCATTGGTTCATAAATCATTGAAGTTTTACCAGATCCAGAAACACCAACCGCAAGTAAAGACTCAAATCTTTTAGCTTCTGGAATCATTACATTATCGCCTGTTTCAGAGTCTACACAAATCTTTATATCACAAGAGTAAACACCATGATCTTTACTTTGAGTAGATAAACTAATTCCACCATAGTCACAAATTGAATCAACTGTATCTTTACTATCATCAACTGTAAATGTTAACCATTTAAATAGTTTATAGAATGTTGTAAGTGGAAAATAAATTCCTAATGCTGTTAATGCAGGGAAGAATAAGTTATGAAATTCGCTAACTAAGCCTGGAAAGTTAGGAAGTGATAACAGACCAAGCCATAAAGCCTGATTTAGCCATTGTGTACATGCTGAAATTCCAACTATATAAAATGATATACAAAAAACATGGAAAATTCGTATTTTTGCTCTATCATTTTTTGCATATGATGAACCAAAAGAAATAAAAAATCCAAAAGCAATACATGCTAAAGCTAAAGTATATTCTATTGGTCCCCAATATGAATAAGACACTCCTGTAAATATAATAAATAACATTTCTACAATTCTATCTATTACTATATATGCAGATATTAATGTAAGTATATAAGTTACAAACGAATTTCTATCTGTCTTTAAAGTTTTTAAAAATTTATCAAATAGTTTTAACAAATGTTTCACCACTTTCAAGAATATTATTATACATATATATTATCTTATAAAATGACGAAAAATACAAGAGATTTTAGAAAAATAATGCATTTAATTAATAAAAAATAAGGTTATATTTGTTAAATTAAACTAATAGTATTTTATAGTATTTATAATTGTGAAAAGGTGAAAGATGAAAATAAAGAAAATAAGAAAAGAAACCTTTATGCAGAGTGTTTTAATTTTAATGATATCACAAGTATTTGTTAAAATATTAGGACTACTATATAAACTATATTTAACAAATAAAGATGGTTTTGGAGATAAGGGAAATGCTATATATGGAAGTGGATTTCAAGTTTATGCACTTCTTCTTACACTTTCTTCAATGGGAATTCCAAATGCACTTTCTAAAATGATTTCGGAAAGAACAGCTATAGGTGACCATAGGGGAGCTCATAGAGTTTTTAAGATAGCACTTATAACGTTTTCAGTAATGGGCTTTTGTAGTTCTATGATACTGTTTTTTGGAGCAAACACTATTGCAAATAACTTTTTGCAAATACCTGAGGCAGAAATGACTTTAGTTGCACTTTCACCATCAATATTTTTTGTATCTGTAATTTCGGTAATAAGAGGATATTTTAATGGGAGAGAAAATATTAGAATAACAGCACATTCACAAAGTTTGGAACAAATATTTAAGACAGTATTTACTATAATAATAGTTGAACTTCTTGGGCTACTAAGTGGAATGGACACAACTGTAATGGCAGCTGGAGCAAATTTGGCAACATGTTTTTCTACAGGCTTATGCTTAGCGTATTTAATAGTATATTATAAAAAAATGAAGCCAATAATTGCTAGTGAAATAAAAAGTAGTGTAAATTATACTCCAACTAGAATTAGAAAAACTATAAAACAAATTTTTTCTGTCTCCATTCCAATGTCTCTTAGTTCAATATTTGGGGTATTAAATAAAAATGTAGATTCAATGACAGTAGTAAGAGGTTTAAAAAACTTTATGACAGAAGAAGCGGCAAAAGTTCAATATGGTATATTAAATGGAAAAGTAGATACACTTATAACAATACCAATGTCTTTTAATATGGCTTTTGCAACTGCTTTGATACCGTCTATGTCCCATGCAACGGCAATAGGCGATACAAAAACAATAAAGAAAAGAATAAAATTTACTATTTTGGTTAGTATCCTTATAGGCTTACCATGTATGGTGGGAATGATTTTATATGCCAAACAAATATTGCAATTACTATTTCCTAATGCAACATCAGGAGCATTTATATATCAGATAAGTTGTATTAGTATAATATTTGTATTATTAGAACAAACTATAGGAGCATCTTTGCACGGAATTGGAAAAGCATTTGTTCCAGCAGTGGCATTAGCAGTAGGGGGAATAGTTAAGTTAATATTAAATTTAATTTTAGTTCCAATAAATACAGATATTTTTATCTTAGGAGGTACAGCAGGTGCAGCCTTAGCAACAGCAATATGCCATATTATAGCAGTAAGCATAGAAATGAGATGCCTAAAAAAAAGCATAAATATAAAATTTGAGAAAATAAAATTTATTATAAAACCGTTGGTAGCAGTTTTGATTATGTCTGTAACTTCAAAATTATTATATGAATTTTTAATTTTGAATATAAATAGTAACTTAAGCTTAATAATTTCAATATTTTTTTCTCTAATAATTTATATTTTTATGGTATTTTTCTTAAGAATTTTTTCAAAAGAGGAAATTTTTATGATTCCTTATGGGCAAAAGCTTTATAAAAATGCAAAAAAGTAAAAATGGTGAAAGGCTTGAAAATCAAGGAGTTTGAAAAAATAGATAAGGGAATCCTTAGAAAATAAAAGGTTTTAACAAAAATATAGTGAAAAAAAGAAGGATTTTATAGAAGAATGGCGAATAATGATACTAGTAGATAT
>JAGHJM010000023.1 GCA_017886645.1 Clostridia bacterium | reverse complement strand
TGGAATTTGTTCATATGTTTCATTATCCATAAAATAATATAAATCTCCATCATTATATAAATATTGCATTTCTCTTTTTTCTATTTCTGCAGCTGGAAATTTCTCAGATGGATTAAATGTTTTTTCTATAACAGCTCCACTTATTACATTTTTTAATTTAGTTCTTACAAAAGCTGAACCCTTTCCTGGTTTTACATGTTGAAATTCTACAACCTTAAATACATTTCCATCCATTTCAAATGTAGTACCATTTCTAAAATCTCCTGCTGAATATACTTCTGCCATTATTATTACCCCTTTCAAATTTAATTATTTTACTATGACCTTTATATTTTACTACAAAACTGTTTAAAAATCAACCCTTTGCTTATTTTAACTAATTATATCTTTATATTTTGTTACATCTTGTTCATCTACTATAATATAATTTTTGTCAGATTTAGTTAAATTTATACAACCAGATTTTGTAATTAATACTGTATCTTCTATTCTTACGCCATAAACTCCTGGTACATATATTCCAGGCTCATTTGTTACTATCATATTTTCTTTTAATAAATTATCATTTTTGCTATTTATAAAAGGTCTTTCATGAATATCTAATCCTACACCATGACCTAAACTATGTATTAAATCATAGTTATGTAGTTTAAAATCATTTTCTACATTTCTTGAAATTACCTTTATATTAGCACCATCTTTCATTTCTTTTAAAGTTTGTTTTTGATTTTTCAAAACTAAATCATAAATTTCTCTTATTTTTACTGGTATATAGCCTGCAAATATAGTTCTTGTCATATCTGAGCAGTATCCATTATATTTACATCCCATATCTATTGTTATAGGATCTCCTAATTCTATTTTTTTATCAGATGGTATAGCATGTGGCTTTGAAGAATTTTTACCAGATGCAACAATTGTTTCAAACGATACCCCTTCTGCCCCATTTTGTATAAAAAACTTTTCTATTTCAAATGCAACTTCTTTTTCTGTCATTCCTATTTTTATAAAATTAGTAAGATAATTGAAACACAAATCCGTAATTTGACATGCTTTTTCTATATATCCTATTTCTTCCTCATCTTTAATTATTCTTTGCTTTTCTATTATACCTTCTGTTTCTTCAAAATTATTTATTTTGTACTTTTGCATATATTGTTTATATGTTAAATAAGTAATATAGTCTTCTTCAAATCCAACATTATCACAGAACAAGAAAAAATTTTCATAATCTTCTTTGCTAATATCTTTCATATTACAAACAATAATCTCATCATTAATTGTTATAACAGATTTTGCATATTCTATATATCTGGAATCTGTTATATAAAAATTTTCTTTTCTAGTAATAAGTAATGTACCTTCCGCATTTATTCCCGTTAAATATCTAATGTTTACAGGATTTGATATAATAATTCCATCTAAGTTTGATAATCTTACTTTATCTCTTAGCCATTTAATTTTAGGGTTCATAAAATCACCTCTTTACAAATTAAATTTTATATAATCCTAAAGTAAAAATTTTAAAGAGACCTACTAATAAAATATCGCTTGGAACAAAAACTACTATTAATGCCCCAATAACAATAAATGGTCCAAATGGTATATATTCATCTGCCTTTTTCTTTCTAGAAATTAATATTACAATACTTACTATAGCTGCCAGTAAAAATGCTATAACAGAAATCATTATAATTTCTACCCAACCAACGAAAAGTCCTAAGGCACCCATTAGTTTTACATCGCCAAATCCCATTGCATCTTTTCCTGCTATTAGTCCACCTATTAAAGTAATTATTAAAAATATTCCTCCACCAACTATCATTCCAAGCATATTGTTGATGAATATATTCATTCCAGCATTAGTATTTATTAAGGCACTTAAAAATGTAAATATTAAACCAGTTTCAAAAATACTAAGAGTTAACCTATTTGGTATAATTTGCAATTTGTAATCTATTGCAAAAGCACTAATAAGCATAGGAATTAGAATCATAAATTTTACAGTATCTATACTTAATCCATAAAAATATAATATTCCTATGTATAATACAGCATGAATCACCATTAGTATATAATTTGGTCTTGCACTTTTTAAATATATAGAAAATATATCTTTAGAAAATATTTTTTTATTTTCTGGTAATCTTTTATTGCACCAATCCACAAATTGTCCTACTACTAGTCCAATAATACCTATTACTACGTAATATAATATATTAACATCATTTATATACATTAAATTTCCCCATTTCTAACTTTATTCATTAGTTTTATTTTTTATTCAAATATTTATTCATAATTTTTCGTTCTAAAGGTCTTTTTAATTTAGTAATAAAAATATCTTTTTCATGTATAGGTTTTACTAAAATAGAATACATATTGCTTCTATTTGCACCCAAAACATCTGTTAAAAGTTGATCCCCTATTACTGCTATATTTTTGCTTTCTAATTTTAATTTTTTCATTCCTTTTCTAAATCCGTTTTTCAAAGGTTTCATTGCGAAAAATATATATGGAATATCTAAGTATCTTGAAACATTTTGTACTTTTAATTTATTATTAGTATTAGATAAAATACATAATTTTACACCTTCATCACGCATTTTATCTATCCATTCTTTTACTCCATCTAAAATATTTTTATTATAATCTATAAGAGTATTATCTACATCTATAAGTAAACCTTTTATATTATGTGTTTGCAAAAATTCAATTGTAATGTCTTTAATGTTATTAAAATATGCTTTTGGATACATTTTTGTATACAACTTCATTTTTGCCTCCACTTTTATAATCTAATTTTGTATTATAATATTATCAATATGAATAGTATTTGTCAAGAGTTTTGCTTTATTATTGCTGGTTTTAGCAATGTAAAGCGGTCGGTTAAACCGACCGCTTTACGTGAAGTTCAATTGTCCTTCAGTCGCGATTTACTTTTTCCATTGTTATTATGATGAATGTCTTATCACTCTCCTCGTTGCCCATCTGAGCAATAATGTTTGGGGTAAAATTGCACCCATACTTTTCTTCCATCTTCTCCCGTTTGGCTATAACAAACTCGTCGGGATTTTCCCAGATGCATCCATAGGTGAAGCAAGTAATAGCAGCTGGAATATGTTTTTTCGAAGTAAAAATCCCTCTTTTTTGTCCTTTAAATATAATTTCCACATTCTTGCCTTCGATGAAAATATCATCGACCCAAAGGTCAATGTTATTTTTTTTGCACCTCCGTACGCTTTTTTCAATCGCCTTCTTCAATACATTGGAATCTACTTTTCCATGTAAGCTTTCCCGGAAAGTGATGTTTGATTCACCACTAACAAAGAAGCTGAATTTTTTCATTGATGTCACCTCGCTTAAAATAACTTTGAATTGCTTCACTATATATATATTATCATAATTTTTCTATTCTATCAAACCATCAATGCATGTTATTTACAAAACCTATGATTACCGATAGTTACCGTCATAGGTCTTGACCAAATCCATTTATTAGTTGCCGTATTTGGATTAAAATAATAAATTGCTCCATAAGTCGGATCCCATCCATTTAGAGCATCTTGAGCTGCCTTTTTGGCTGTAGAATTTGGCGTTAAATTTATTTGCCCATCTGATACCGCATCAAAAGCTCCACTTTGATATATAACTCCTGCTATCGTATTTGGAAATGAACTACTTCTTACTCTATTTAAAACAACTGCTCCTATTGCCACTTGTCCAGTATATGGTTCTCCTCTTGCCTCTCCATATATAACTCTTGCTAGTAAATTAACATCGTTTGTACTAGTTGATACAGAACCTCCTGAGCTACTAGACGAATTGTATATTCCCATTGCTTGTAATGTATTTTTTCCTGCAATACCATCTACTGTTAAATTATTTTTTGATTGAAACCATTTTACAGCTTCTAATGTTTGCGTTCCGTATATTCCATCAATATTACCTTTATAATACCCCCATCTTTTTAACTTAGTTTGTATTTGTCTTACTTCTTCACCTCTTGAGCCATATTTTGAAAGTGCTAAAGCTTCATTACTTCTTATAAAAACGTTATATGAAATAAATACACTAAATACTACCATAATAACTGTAAATGTAACTATTTTTCTTTTACTTTTTAACATAAAAAAACACCACACTTTAATATTTTAAAATTATATTAACCAAATGTGGTATTTTTATACATCTATTATTTTAAAAAATTCCTACAATATTTCCATTCTCATCTAAATCTATTTTTTCTGCTGCTGGTTTTCTTGGAAGTCCTGGCATTGTCATTATCTTTCCTGCTATTGCAACTATAAATTCAGCTCCTGCTCTTAGCGCTATTTCTCTTATATGTATTTTAAAAGGCTCGTTGCATTCTAAATTTTTAGGGTCATCTGACAAAGAATATTGTGTTTTGGCTATACATATTGGTAACTTATCATAACCCATTTTTTCTATTTTATCAATTTGTTCTTCTGCTTCTTTAGAAAATTCAACCCCTTCTGCACCATATATTTTTTTAGCAATTTGTTCAATTTTTTGTTTTATTGTATCCTCTAAAGAATATGAATAATTAAATTTATATTCTTTGTTTACCACTTTAGTAATTTTCTCTGCTAAATCTCTTGCACCTTCTCCACCTTTTTCCCAACTCTCTACTAAACTTAATTCTATATTTTTTTCTTCTAATCTAGTTTTAAGATATTCTATTTCTTTTTCTGTATCATAAGTATATTTATTAATTGCAACTATAACATTTAATCCATATACATTTTTCATATTATCTATATGCTTAAATAAGTTCTTTAGTCCTTTTTCTAACGCCTCTACATTTTCTTTTTGAACATCTTCTTTTGGTGCTCCCCCATGATATTTAAGAGCTTTCATTGTTGCTACACATACTACAGCATCTGGTTTTAAATTTGCCTTTCTGCATTTTATATCTAAAAATTTTTCTGCTCCTAAATCAGCGCCAAAACCAGCCTCTGTGACAACATAATCTGCTAATTTTAAAGCTAGCTTTGTAGCAATAATGCTATTACATCCATGTGCAATATTTGCAAAAGGTCCACCATGTACAATTGCTGGTGTATGTTCTAAAGTTTGCACTAAATTTGGTTTTATTGCATCTTTTAATAAAACTGTTAAAGCTCCATCTGCTTTTAAATCTTGGATGTTTTCTGCTAAACAAAAAATGGCCATAATTTCGGAAGCCGCAGTAATAGAAAAATGATCTTCTCTTGGTACAATCTTTTTTTCTCCTGATAAGCCACATTCTACTTTTCTTAATTGTCTATCATTTAGATCTAAGCATCTTTCCCAAATTACTTCTTTAATTCCTAATTTATTACCAAAATAAATATGATTATCAATCATACTAGATAATAAATTATTAGCAGAAGTAATTGCATGAAAGTCACCTGTAAAATGCAGATTAATATCTATCATCGGCGCTATATGTGAATAGCCTCCCCCTGTTGCTCCTCCTTTTATTCCAAAAACCGGACCCAAT
>JAGHJM010000022.1 GCA_017886645.1 Clostridia bacterium | reverse complement strand
TTTTTACTTGTATTTTTTTACCAAAGAGGTTATAATAAGTAACATAATGAATTAAGGAGATGATAGCATGAACGTAAGCAAAGAAGAACTTTTGCATATTGCAAAATTAGCTAATTTAAATTTAAAGGATGAAGAAGTTGATAATTATTTAGCAAATTTACAAGATATATTAAATTTTGCTAATGTTGTAAACAATGCTCCTGTAGAGGGATTAGGAGAAACTATTGCTGCAAATGATAACTGCAATGTTTTTAGAAAAGACGAAGTTGTAAATTTTGAGGATAAAGAAGCATTACTTGCTAATGCACCAGAACAAGAAAGGAATATGTTCAAAATTCCAAAAGTCATTCAATAAAAAATATATAATACTAGGAGGTATCTATGGAAATTATAGATTTGACAGTACATGAGTTACAAGAAAAATTAAAGAGTAAAGAAATTACTGTAGAGGAAATAACAAAAGCTTATGTGGATAGAATAAAAGAAAAAGAAGGAGATGTACAAGCTTTTGTAAATACTTTAACAGATGAAGCTTTAGAACAATCTAAAGCTATACAAAAAGATATAGAAGACGGAAAAATTACAGGAGATTTTGCAGGTATTCCAATTGGAATAAAGGACAATATGTGTACAAAAGGTGTAAAAACAACATGTAGTTCAAAAATGTTAGAAAACTTTGTGGCACCATATAATGCAACAGTTGTAGAAAAGCTAAATAATGAATACTTAATTGATTTAGGAAAATTAAATATGGATGAGTTTGCTATGGGAGCGTCTACAGAATACTCTGCATTTAAGAAAACAAGAAATCCTTGGAATTTAAATACAGTTCCTGGAGGTTCATCAGGAGGTAGTGCAGCAGCAGTAGCAGCAGGAATGGTTCCATGGGCATTAGGTTCAGATACAGGCGGTTCTATTCGTCAACCAGCAGCTTTCTGTGGAGTTGTTGGACTAAAACCAACATATGGTTTAGTTTCAAGATATGGTTTAGTTGCATTTGCATCTTCTTTAGATCAAATTGGACCTATTACAAAGGATGTAACAGATAGCGCAATGTTATTAAATTTAATTGCAGGACATGATGAAAAAGACACAACATCTGAAAATGTACCTAAAAAAGACTATACAAAAGCTTTAAAAAATGACGTTAAAGGATTAAAAATAGGAATTCCAAAACAATATTATGGAGAAGGAATAAATTCTGAAGTAAAAGAAAAATTAGAAGAAGCTATTGAAACTTACAAAAAATTAGGAGCTACAGTAGAAGAATTTTCTTTAGATATAGCAGATTATGCTTTAGCTACTTATTATATAATAGCTTGTGCAGAAGCAAGTTCTAACTTGGGAAGATTTGATGGAATTCGTTATGGATATAGAACAACAAATTACACAAATTTAAAAGATATATATAGAAATTCAAGAAGCGAAGGTTTTGGACCAGAAGTAAAAAGAAGGATAATTTTAGGTACTTATGTTCTTTCATCAGGATACTATGATGCATACTATAAAAAAGCACAACAAGTACGTACACTTGTAAAAAAAGAGTTTGACGAAGCATTTAAGAAATATGATGTTTTATTAACTCCAACTTCACCAACAGTAGCATTTGAAATCGGAACAAAATCTAGCAATCCATTAGAAATGTATTTAGCAGATATATGTACAGTTCCTGTAAATATTGCAGGACTTCCAGGAATTTCAGTTCCATGTGGTGTAGATAGTAATGGAATGCCAATTGGAATGCAGTTAATAGGAAATAGATTCGAAGAAGAAAAAATACTAAATGCTGCATATACATTTGAACAAGAAATTAAATTTAGAGAAAATTATAAACCAAAATTTAAAAAATAATAAATACATGGTATATATTTGAAAATAAATTTAAAATTTAGTAATTAGCAAGATTAAAACAATTATGCATAAATAAAGTTTCAAAAAATAGAGAGACAGTGTTAGGCTAAAATAAAGGAGGACGATTATGTCAAAAGAAGATTATGAAGTAGTAATAGGATTAGAAGTTCATGCAGAGCTTTCAACAAAAACAAAAATATTTTGTTCATGTCCAACCACATTTGGTGCAGAACCAAATACACATATTTGCCCAATATGTACAGCAATGCCGGGAACTTTACCTGTTTTAAATGAAAAAGTTGTAGAATATGCAGTAAAAGCAGGATTAGCAACAAACTGTACTATATCTAAAGATAGCAAAAATGATAGAAAAAATTATTTTTATCCAGACCTACCAAAAGCATATCAAATATCACAATTCGATAAACCACTTTGTGAGCATGGATATATAGAAATAGAAGATGATGAAGGAAATAAAAAGAAAGTTAGACTTTTAAGAATTCATATAGAAGAAGATGCAGGAAAATTAAATCATAATGAATTTGGAGTAGGAAGTTTAGTTGATTTAAATAGAGCTGGAGTTCCATTAATAGAAATGGTATCTGAGCCAGATATTAGATCAAGCAAGGAAGCCGAACAGTATTTAAGAAAAATAAAATCAATATTGGAATATATTGAAGTTTCAGATTGTAAAATGCAAGAGGGGTCTTTAAGAGCTGATGTCAATGTTTCTGTAAGAAAAAAAAGTGAAGAAAAATTTGGAACACGTACAGAAATGAAAAACATGAACTCATTTAGAGCCATAGTAAGAGCAATAGAATACGAAAAAGACAGACAAATAGAAGTATTAGAAGAAGGTGGAAAAATAGAACAAGAAACATTAAGATGGGATGATATAAACGGAAGAACTTATCCAATGAGAGATAAAGAAGATGCACAAGATTATAGATACTTCCCAGACCCAGACTTAGTAGCTATTCGTTTATCTGATGAATATGTTGAAGGAATAAGAAAAGCATTACCAGAATTACCAGAGAGTAGAAGAGATAGATATATTAAAGAATATAATTTATCAGAAAAAGATGCAAAATTGTTAACATCATCAAAATATTTATCTAACTTATTTGAAGGAGCATTAGATATTTGTGGTAACGCAAAGGCAGTAGCAAATTGGATATTATCTGATATATCTAGAATATTAAATGAAAAAGAATTAGAACCAGAAAATATTCCTTTTACAGCTGAACAATTAGCAAAAATGATAGAACTAATAGACAAAGGAACAATAAGTTCAGCAATTGCTAAGAAAGTACTAACAGAGTTATTTGAAAATCCAAAAGACCCAGAAGAAATAATAAAAGAAAAAGGATGGATTCAAATTTCTGATGAAGGTGCTATAAAAGAAGTAGTAATGAAAGTATTAGAAAATAACCCACAATCAGTAGCAGACTTTAAGGGTGGAAAAGATAAAGCATTAGGTTTCTTAGTTGGTCAAGCAATGAAAGAAACAAAAGGAAAAGCAAATCCACAAATGTTGAACAAAATGTTCTTAGAAGAATTAAATAAGTAACACAAAAAATCTTTAATTATATTTTATATAATTAAAGATTTTTTGTGGAAAATGTACTAATCTAAAGAATATGTAAGAAATGACATATGTTTATAAAATATAATATATTAAATAAGTATTATATAAATGAAAATAATATAGAAAGACTCTATAATAAAGTACTATTGTTTTAACTCTTTTTTTATTTTATTAAAAGATAATCCGCAAATTAAACAAGCTACAATAAAATATAGGCTACTGCTAAATAAAGATATTCCTATGTAGAATAAGTTTGGTATAGCATAAAAAATTTCATATGTAAATAATACAACAGTTGCAAATATTAATAAAAAATAGGAAAATTTTAAACAAGGTTTCATTATATGTAAAACTGATTTATCTAACGTATTGAATTCTTTAAAAATTTTTTTCATATTGATACCTCACTTTTATAAACATTAATTTAATATTAACATAAAACTAAAAAAGAATCAATGGAAAAATAAACCATGAGAATATAATAAAAAGAACTAAAATAAAGTAAAATTTTATAATAAAATTACTTTATTTTTAGTCCTTTTATTTCTTTTATTTTTAAAAAACTGTGCACAATCTTTTAAAAACTATTTTGCTAAAGTATTTAATTTCTTAGCCATATTTGATTTTTTTCTAGCTGCTGTATTTTTTACAATAACACCTTTTGTACAAGCTTGATCTATTTTCTTTGTAGCATCTGAAAATAATTTTGTTGCTTCATCTTTATTTCCAGCTTCTACAGCTTGTTCAAATTTCTTAACAGCTGATTTATATCCAGATTTAATCATATTATTTCTAAGAGTTTTCTTTTCAATAACATTAACACGTTTAATAGCTGATTTAATGTTTGGCATATCTAGCACCTCCCCTTAAGTTAATAAAATCAACATATATTTTACCATGAAATTTATTATTTGACAAGAGTTTTAGTGAATTTTATGTATAACATGCACTTATAAGTATTTATAGTATATAAATGCCAAAAGTACTTGCAAAAACTAAAAAAAAAATATATAATTAAAATAACTCACAAATGACAATTATATAAATTTTGGAAGGAGCGATTTTTATGAACATAAAAATAACAGGAAAAGAGTTAAAAGCTACAGAAGCAATAAAAGATTATATTGAAAAGAAAGCAGACAGATTAGTAAAATATTTTGGTGAAGAATTTGACTTATATGCAACAATTAAAACAGAAGGAGCAGAACAAATTGCAGAGATGGATGTAAAATCAGGAAGTGACAGATTAAGAGCTGTTACAGCACATAGGGACTTATATGCATCTATAGATAAAGATATAGATATATTAGAAGGTCAAGCAAGAAAAATAAAAACTAAAAAAGATAAACAAAATATGACAGAATCAATTAGAATGAAAGAAACTATAAAAGTAGGGGAAGAGCCAGAACTAGAAGGAGAAATAGTAAAGACTTTATACTATGAAATAAAGCCATTAGCTCCTGAAGATGCTAAACTAAAATTGGAAGAAAGACCACAAGATAAATTCTTAGCTTTCATAAATTTAGAAAGTAATAAAGTAAATGTAATTTATCGTTTAAAAGACGGAAAGAATTTTGGTATAGTTGAACCAGAAGCATAGATACAAAAATATATAATTAACAGTTATAAGGCATATTAAAAGAAGAACTGCACAGATAGTATTAGCTACTGTGCAGTTCTTGCGTTAGGACACAATAGCGTCCTTAGATTAAGATACAAGCTTTACGTTCACAACGAAAAAGTGCTGCATACTTTCGGTTTCCTCAACCGAAAAGCTTTTGTAGAACTCAGAGTTGGTTGCGTAATAGTTCACTTCAGACAAGAAGCTTCCAAGTTCTGAAAACGTTGAGACTGTACATACGGGAATAGAAATTCCGTTCTCAGCATGGAGTAGCAGTCGAGCTACTCCAAGTCCATTCATAGGGATAAAAATTCTTCTTCCTACACGTCGACCCTTAGAGTTAAAGGTCCGATAAAAATCCAGGTCAATCTCACACCTTTCCACTGACCCCATGTCAGCCAAAGCTTGCTTGAGACTTTGGATTTTCTTGTCTTGCGCACGGTTTAATAACAACCGGAAGGTTGCACTTACCACTACGCCTTCACTAGGAATGTTCATTAGCTTTACCTCTTCTCTATATATACTGGCTAAAAGCCGTATAATTATTATATCATAAAAATATATATAAAACAAACTATAAATAAAAATAGCTGGAAAAACAATAAAACAAAATTCGACTAATTTAACTATATTTATTATTTTTTTTATGTTATAATATAAATCGTATATAAAATTGGAAAAAAGGAGTATATTTTGTGAAAATACTGTTAGTTATAGATCAATATGAAAATAGTAATAATGGAACAACTATTTCAGCAAGAAGGTTTGCTGAAGGATTGCAGAAAAGAGGGAACACAGTAACAGTACTTACAACAGGAAAAGAAGGAGAAAATAAATTTATAGTAAAAAGTTTAAAATTACCTATTGGGATTTCTGGAATAATAAAATCACAGGGAATGAATTTTGCTGTACCAGATAAAGAAATAATAAAAAAAGCAATGCAAGATGTTGATTTAGTACACTTTTATATGCCTTTTTGGCTATCAAGGTCTGCAAAAAAAATTGCTGATGAATTAAAAATTCCAAATACAGCTGCATTTCATGTACAACCAGAGAATATAACTTATACTATAAAAATGGGAAAGGTTAAACTTATAAATGATAAAATATATGAAGAATTTAGGGATGACTTTTTTAATAAGTTTAATCGTATACATTGTCCAAGTAACTTTATAGCAAATCAACTAAAAGAGCATGGATATACAGCAAAATTATATGTTATTTCAAATGGAATACAAGATAAATTTAAATATTTACCAAAAGAAAAAAATGATAAATTTATTATAACAATGGTTGGACGCTTATCAGGAGAAAAAAGACAAGACTTACTTTTTGAAGCTATAAAAAAATCAAAACATGAAAAAGACATTCAACTGGTTTTAGCAGGTAAAGGCCCAAAATATAAACAATATGTAAAAATGGGAGAAGAACTAAGTAATAAACCTATTATACAATTTTATAATGAAGAAGAACTGTTAAAGTTATTAAATAAAACAGACTTATATGTACATACATCAGATGCAGAAATAGAAGCAATTTCTTGTATAGAAGCAATTGCTTCAGGAAATGTTCCAATTATATCTAATAGTAACAAATCTGCTACACCACAATTTGCATTAGATGAAAGAAGTTTGTTTGAAGCAGGAGATAGTGATGATTTAGCAAAAAAGATAGATTATTGGCTTGATAATTCACAAGAACTTGAAAAAATGAGGAAAACTTATGCTGAAAGTGCTAATAAATATAGAATAGAAAATAGTATGAAAAAAATAGAGGAGATGTTTGAAGATGAAATTATGGGAAGGAATAACTAATTTTGTCCAAGATACATTTTATTATTTAATAGCTGTTCCTATATTATATGTTGTAAATAAAGTGTTTTTTAATTATAAATTAATAGGAAAAGAGAATATAAGAAAAGTGCCAGGAGCAAAAATAACTATTTCAAATCATGTTCATACAATAGATTGTTCTATGAATGGTATCGTAAATCTTCCACAATATTGTCATTTTATTACTTTACAAAGCAATATGGAAATTCCTTTTATAGGAAAGCTAGTAAAATTACTTAGAGGAATTGGAATACCAAGAAAAATAAATGAAAAAGAAAAATTTTATAGAAAAATATCAGATTTATTAAAAAATGGTGAAACTGTACACGTATATCCAGAAGGGAAGTTAAGACAATATGCAACAGATTTACTTAAATTTAAAAAAGGAGCTTTTATACTTGCAGTAGAAAATAATGTACCAATAGTACCAAGTGTAATAATGCAAAGAGAAAGGTATGGAATATACAAAATATTAAAGAAAAAGCCTCTTTTTACTCAGGTAGTATTAGAACCAATTTATCCTGATTTAAATATAGATAACAAAGGGGAAAGAGTTAAAAAGATGCTAAACGAAGCTTATGAAAAAATGAGCAAATGCTTAGAAAATAACGAAATGTTTAATGAAGATGAAAAACAAGAAGTAGAAGTTTAAAATATAAGAATTAAAGCACCCACCATTACTTTTAGGTAATTGGTGGGTGCTTCAGCTGAAATTTCAGCTCTTCGATTCGAGAGGTTCAAATTCGGGATTGACTGTAGACCAAACTACTCCCTGAGTCGACATAGAAGCATACACAGTCAAGCCATTTTTCATGTTCACCTTTGCGGTTTTACTTGAGGTAAAGGTTACTTGAGAAAAGACGGTCTCTGAGCAAAAACAGTCCGAATAGAAGGTGATTTCGCCTTTGGCTTGATACCGAACTCCGTCTCCCCAGAAATATATGGAAAGAAATTCGTTATCAGAAGCTTCTGCAAGTCCTTTGTATTCGTCGACCTGAGCAGATAAGACTTCGTTTTCTTCCTGAAGGGAAGTAATCTGCTGTGTCAGTTCAGTGATTTGCCCTTGGAGTTCCTTCTTGTCTCCTCCTCCGCACCCGGAGAGTGGCAGTAATGTCACAATCAGGCACATAATGATGAACCAAACCCGTTTCTTCATAATTGCAACATCCTTTCTTTGCTGATGTAAATAAATAATAGCATAAAATTAACATAAAGTCAATTTGAAGAAATATTACTAAAAAAGCAACCTTCTTAAAAAAATCTAAAAAGGTTGCTTCTTTACGTGTTTTAAGCAAATATATAAGTATAAAATACTAATGTTATTTATGCTTTTTAAGTCCTACGCAAAAACTATTTCATTTGGTTTTCAGCTTGTTGGATTAATTTCTTAACCATTTGTCCACCTATTCTACCAGCGTCTCTTGAAGATAAATCTCCATTATAACCTT
>JAGHJM010000104.1 GCA_017886645.1 Clostridia bacterium | reverse complement strand
ATTTATTATTCCTGACTCATCTGTTGCTATTGTTTGACTACTTCCATCTGGTAATGTTATTTTAAATTCTGCTCCTTCTAGTTTTCTAGTACTACTTCCACTATCTACTTTTGTTAACTCTAAATTATAACTTCCTTCTGGCTTTTTATTTGGTACTGTTACTGTTATTATTCCATTGTTTACTTCAACCGTTGCTGCTGTACTATCTGATATTTCTGATCTATCTGAACTAACTATACTTACTCTACTAACCTCATATCTTCCATTGTCTGCTAATGTTTTTGATACTGCTACTACTATGCTATCAAATAATTTATTATATCCTTCTGGTGCCTTTGTTTCTTCTATTGTTATTCTATCTTGTGTTGTATCTTCTATCTTTATATCTTTTATTTCTATTATTCCTTCACTATTTGTTGTTAATGTTTGACTGCTTCCATCTTCAAGTGTTATTTTAAATTCGGCTCCTTCTAGTTTTATATTCTCATCTCTACTATCTACTTTTACTAGTTGTAAATTATAACTTCCTTCCTGCTTATTATTTGGTACTGTTACTGTTATTATTCCATTACTTATATTTGTCTTTACTTCTGCACTATCTTCTACCTCTGTTTTCTCTGTAGTTAATACCTCTACATTTGTTGCCTCATATTTTCCTTCTGCTGTTAATTCTTTTGTTACTTCTATTTCTATTGAACTAAATATTATATTATATCCACTTGGTACCGCTGTCTCTTCTAATTTTATTATATCTGTTCCTACTTCTTCAATCTCTATTTGTCCTATATCTATTATTCCTTCTGTGTTTGTTGTTAATGACCTTGTTGTTCCACTTGGTAATGTTACCCTAAACCTTGCTCCTTGTAATTTTGTTTCTTCATTTTTACTATCTACTTTTATTAATTGTACATTGTAACTTCCTTCTTGCTTATTATTTGGGATTGTTACTGTTAATACTCCTCTACTTATACTTGCTTCTACTTGTGCTTCATCTTCTATATTTGTATGCGTTGTATTTGTTATTTCTGCTTTTGTTACTTCATATGTTCCTTCTTCTGTTAATTCTTTTGTTACTGTTACTTCTATTCTATCAAATAATTTATTATATCCTTCTGGTGCCTTTGTTTCTTCTATTGTTATTACATCTGTTCCTATTTCTTTTATATCTATTTGTCCTAAATCTATTATCCCATTTGCATCTGTTGTCTCTGTTACTTCTGTTCCATCTGGTAATGTTACTTTAAATTCTGCTCCTTCTAATTCTGTATTTGTATTTTTACTATCTACTTTTAATAGTTCTAACTCATAGCTTCCTTCTCTTTTATTATTTGGTACTGTTATCGTTACCATATTATTACTTAAATTTACTTTTGCACTTCCACTATCTGATATTCCTGTTCCTGTTACTTGTCCTATTCTTACATTTGTTGCTACATAATTTCCTAATGTAGATAATCCTTTTGTTACTTGTACTTCTATTGCACTATATAATATATTATATCCATCTGGTGCTGTTTGCTCTTCTATTCTTATTATATCTGTTCCCGTTTCTGTTATATCTATTTGACCCAACTCTATTAAACCTTCACTATTTGTTGTCAAGGTTCTACTACTTCCATCTGGCAATGTTACTCTGAATGTTGCTCCTTCTAGCTTTATTCCTTCATCTTTACTATCTACTTTTAATAACTGTAAATTATAACTTCCTGTTGCT
>JAGHJM010000021.1 GCA_017886645.1 Clostridia bacterium | reverse complement strand
TGATTTATTAAAAGGAAAACAAGGTAGATTTAGACAAAACTTACTTGGAAAACGTGTTGACTATTCTGGACGTTCAGTTATTGTTGTTGGACCAGAACTTAAGATTTATCAATGTGGTGTTCCAAAAGAAATGGCAGTAGAGTTATTTAAACCATTCGTTATGAAAGAATTAGTAGGACGTGGAATAGCACATAATATAAAAAATGCAAAAAGAATGGTAGAAAGATTAAAACCAGAGGTATGGGATATATTAGAAGATGTTATTAAAGATCATCCAGTATTATTAAACCGTGCTCCAACATTGCATAGATTAGGTATTCAGGCATTTGAGCCAGTATTAGTAGAAGGTAGAGCAATTAAACTTCATCCATTAGTTTGTACAGCATTTAATGCTGACTTTGATGGTGACCAAATGGCAATTCACTTACCTTTATCACCAGAAGCACAAGCAGAGGCAAGATATTTAATGTTATCAGTTAATAACTTATTAAAGCCTCAAGATGGTAAACCAGTTACAGTACCTACGCAAGATATGATTTTAGGTGCTTACTACTTAACTATGATAGTTGAAGGTGAAAAAGGAGAAGGTGGCTATTATTCTTCTAAAGAAGAGGCTGTTATAGCTTATGAAAATAAAGAAGTTGGAATGCATGCTAAAATTCATGTAAGAATGTTTAGAGAAATAGATGGAGAAATGAAGCATAAAACTGTAGAAACAACAGTAGGAAGACTTATCTATAATGAGGGAATTCCACAAGATTTAGGATTTGTAGATAGAGAAAATCCAGAAACAGCATTTGAACCAGAACTAAACTTTACAGTATCTAAAAAGAATTTAGGAAAAATAATAGAGAAATGTATTAATAAGCATGGACTAAGTGTAGCAGCAGAATTATTAGACTATATAAAGGCAACAGGATTTAAATATTCAACAACCGGAGCTATTACAGTTTCAGTAGATGATGTTAAAGTTCCACCTGCTAAAAAAGAAATTTTGGCACAAGCAAATGAAGAAGTTAATAATGTCCTAAAACAATACAAACGTGGTTTAATAACAGAACAAGAAAGATATAATTCTGTAATTAATATATGGGAAAAAGCTACAGATAAAGTTACAGATGCTATGAAAAATAACTTCGAAGAGTTAAACCCAGTTTACATGATGTCACAATCTGGAGCCAGAGGAAATATAAACCAATTAAGACAAATTGCTGGTATGCGTGGTCTTATGGCAAGTACAACTGGTAAAACAGTAGAAATTCCTATCACATCATCATTTAGAGAAGGATTAGACGCACTAGAATACTTCATTTCTGCACATGGTGCTAGAAAAGGTTTAGCAGATACAGCTCTAAGAACAGCAGACTCTGGTTACTTAACAAGAAGATTAGTAGATGTATCTCAAGATATTATTGTTAGAGAAAAAGACTGTGGAACAACAGAAGGAATAGAAATATTTGATATAAAAGATGGAAACCAAGTAATTGAAAGCTTACATGAAAGATTAGTTGGTAGATACCCATTAAAAGATATTAAAGATCCTAATACTAAAGAGTTAATAGTAGATAAGGATACAATGATAACAGATGCAATAGCAGAAAAAATAATTGCAGCAGGTATAGAAAAGGTTAAAGTACGTTCTGTAATCGGATGTAGAACAAAACATGGTGTATGTAGTAAATGTTATGGAATGGGCTTAGCAACAAGACAAGAAGTAAATATAGGTGAAGCAGTAGGAATTATTGCAGCACAATCAATTGGTGAACCTGGTACACAGCTTACAATGAGAACTATCCACTCTGGTGGTGTTGCAGGTGTTGCAGATATTACACAAGGTCTTCCTAGAGTTGAGGAGCTATTTGAAGCTAGAAAACCAAAGGGATTAGCTATAATTTCTGAAATTGATGGTAAAGTTACAATATCAGACGACAAGAAGAAGAAAGAAGTTACAGTAAAATCAAAAGACAATGCAAAAACATATGTAATACCATTTGGTGCAAAACTAAAAGTTAGAGATGGAGATAAGATAGAAGCAGGTCAACCTATTACAGAAGGTTCTATAAATCCAAATGAAATACTTGTAATTAAAGGAACAGAAGGAGTATATGAATATTTAGTACAAGAAGTACAAAAAGTTTATAGAAACCAAGGTGTTGATATTAACGATAAACATATTGAAGTTATTGCAAGACAAATGCTTAAGAAAGTAAGAGTAGAAGATAATGGCGATACTAGCATGTTTGCAGGTTCTTTAGTAGATATACATGATATAGAAGATGAAAATGAAAGAGTAGTAGCAGAAGGTAAGAGACCTGCAACTTATAAGAGAGTATTACTAGGAATTACAAAAGCATCACTTGCAACAGAAAGCTTTTTATCAGCAGCTTCATTCCAAGAAACAACAAGAGTACTTACAGAGGCAGCAGTAAAAGGTAAAACAGATGAATTAATAGGACTAAAGGAAAATGTTATTATAGGTAAATTAATACCAGCAGGAACAGGAATGAAACAATATAGAAATGTATCTATTAATACAGAGCAGACAGAAGAAATACCAGAATAATATTTAAGGAGGTAATTAGTATAAGCTAATTGCCTTCTTTTATTTGAAACGTTGAAATAATTCACAAAATGTGCTATACTAATAAGGAATTGTTAAAGAGGAGAGATATATGTCCAAAACAAATAAGAAATTATTTAATGGAATAGTTTCAAGAACAAAAATATACTTAGTAATAATATTAATTCTATTAGTTTTAATATCTATCTATGATGTAAGACTTATTCTTCCATCTCTTCTTATTTATGCCTTAATAATATGGTATACAATGTGGAGCAATAAAAAAAGAAAGTCGGAATTATCAAATCATATAAAAGACTTAACATTTAGTGCAGATAAAGCAACAACTAATACTTTAATTAATTCGCCATTCCCATTAATTATTGCAGAAACAAATGGAAATATTATTTGGAGAAGTAATACTTTCGTACAAGAATTTATTAATACTAATATCAATTCAGAATTGTTAGAAATATTAAAGGAAATAAAACTAGAAATTGAAAACAATGAAGAAAAAGAAGACAATAGTATAAATAAAACGATCGAAATAGCGAATAAAACATATGAGGTAACTGGTAAATATACATCTTCAAAAGATGAATATATGGTAACTCTATATTTTATAAATAATACAGAACTTATAGAATTAAAAGAAAAATATAAAGATTCTACTACTTATATAGGAATTTTTATGATAGATAATTATGAAGAAATTATGCAAAGAGTAGATGACCAAGAAAAGCCACAAATTATTGCAGAAATTGAAAAACATATTTATAATTGGGTAAGCAAATTTAGTGGATTAGCAATAAAGTCAGATAGAGATACATTTGTATGTATATTTGAAAAAAAATATATTCAAGATATTAAATCTGGTAAGTTTAATATATTAGATGAAATAAAAGAATTAGAAAGTGATAAAAAGTTTCAATTTACATTAAGTATAGCAGTTTCAAATGAAGGAGAAACAAATTATCAAAAATATAAATCTGCACAAGCTACATTAGATATAGCATTAGGAAGAGGGGGAGACCAAGCGGTATTAAGAGAAGATGACAGATACATTTTCTATGGTGGTAGAACCCAAGAATTAGAAAAACGTACGAGAGTAAAAGCTAGAATAGTATCACATGCATTAAGAGAACTTATATTAGAAGCAAAAGACATTATGATTATGGGGCATACAAATGGTGATATAGATTCAATAGGGTCAAGTATAGGAATATATAGGTTAGCTACTGAACTTGGAAAAGAAGCTTTTATTGTAAATACTTCATATGGACTTAGTCTATCAAATTTTATAGAAGCATTAACTCAAGAAGAAGGATATAAAAATGTTATTATAAATAAGAATGAAGCAATAGCAAAAGTAAATCCAGATACTTTATTAGTAATTGTAGATACTGATAAAAGATCATATGTAGATGTACCAGAACTACTAAAGGAAACTAATAAAATAGTAGTAATAGACCACCATAGAAGAGGAACAGACTTTATCGATGATGCAATTCTTACATTCCATGAGGTATATGCATCTTCAGCAGCTGAACTTGTAACAGAAATTCTTGAATATTCTGAAGTGGATGTAAAACTTACTGAATTTGAAGCAGAAGCGTTATATGCAGGTATAATGATGGATACAAAAAATTTTACATTTAAAACAGGGGTTAGAACATTTGAAGCAGCAGCTTACTTAAGAAAATGTGGAGTAGACATTATAACGGTAAAAAAATGGTTCCAAAGTGATTTAAAAACATATAATAGAATTTCAAAAATAGTTGCAGATGCAGAAATAATAAATGAAAGTATTGCAATTTCAGTATGTGATAATGATGATAGTGATATAAATATTATTTGTGCAAAAGCAGCAGATGAGTTATTAACAATAAGTGATGTAACAGCATCATTTGTAATAGGAAAAAATGGAGAAAAAGTATATATTAGTGGTAGATCTATAGGAGATATAAATGTACAACTAATATTAGAAAAGCTAGGTGGAGGAGGACACATAACCTTAGCCGGAGCTCAGTTGGAAGGAATGACTATAGAAGAAGTAAAGCAAGAATTAATAAATAGAATTAATGAATATTTTAGTGAAATATTAAATTAATTTAAGGAGGAAGTATATGAAAGTTATTTTATTAGACAATATAAAAGGCGTAGGAAAAAAGGATGAAATTATAAATGCAAGTGATGGATATGCAAGAAATTTTTTACTTCCTAGAAAACTAGCAGTAGAAGCAAATAATGAAAATTTGGCGAAATTAAAAGCAAAACAATCTGCAAATGATTATAGAAAAGATGTGGAAAAACAAGAAGCAAAAAAGATGGCAGAAAAATTGAAGGGAATATTATTAAAAGTTAGAGTAAAAGCAGGAGAAAATGGAAAGATTTTTGGAGGAGTTACTGCTAAAGAAATTTCAGACGAGCTAAAAAATCAATATAAAATAGAAATAGATAAGAAAAAAATAGACTTAAAAGAAACAGTAAAAACATTGGGAAGTTTAAGTGTAAATATTAAATTATATGAAGGCGTAATAGGAGTTTTAAAAGTAGAAGTAATTAGTCAATAATATGAATTTGAAAGGATGTAAGTCTAATGGAACTAGGAAAAATACCACCAAATGATATAGAAGCAGAACAAGCAGTAATAGGAAGTATGCTAACAGATAAAGAAGCTGTTGCAGCTGCTATAGAGGTATTAAAACCAGAAGACTTCTATAGAGATGATAATCGCATAATTTATGAGGCGATTTTAAGTCTATATAGCAGAAGTGAACCAATCGACATTATTACTTTAAAATCAGAATTATCTTCAATGGGAAAATTTGAAGCTGTAGGAGGATTAGAATATATAGCAGAATTACCAGATAAAGTACCTACAACTGCAAATGTTGAGCAATATATAAAAATTGTAGAAGAAAAATCTGTACTTAGGAACCTAATAAAGACTGCAAATGAAATTATTACTTTAGGGTATGACCAAACACAAGAAGTAGATGGAATAATCGATAATGCAGAAAAGAAAATTTTTGAAGTAATGCAAAGAAAAAATCAGAAAGGTTATACACCAATTAAAGACATACTTGTGGAAACATTTACTGAATTAGAGCAATTATATAATCAAAAGCAACGTGTTACAGGTGTACCAACAGGATTTACAGATTTAGATTTTAGAACAGCTGGACTTCATAATTCAGACTTGATTTTGGTAGCCGCAAGACCAGCAATGGGAAAATCTGCATTTGCATTAAATATTGCAACAAATGCAGCTGTAAAAGCACATATACCAGTAGTAATATTTAGTCTGGAGATGTCAAAAGAACAGATGACAAGCAGAATTTTGTGTAGTGAAGCTATGGTAGATAGTAACAAAGTAAGAACTGGAAAAATAGATGATGAAGAATGGGCAAAACTTGCTGCAGCTTCAGGAGAACTTTCGGAAGCTAACATTTATATAGATGATACTCCAGGAATTTCTATTATGGAAATTCGTGCAAAATGCAGAAAAATGAAATTAGAAAAAAATATTGGATTAGTAGTTATAGATTATTTACAATTAGTTCAAGGGAGCGGAAAAAGAGGAAGTAGTCGTGAACAAGAAATTGCAGAAATAAGTAGATCTTTAAAAATTTTAGCAAAAGAAATAAATGTACCTGTTATAGCTCTTTCACAATTATCAAGAGCACCAGAGCAAAGACCTGATCATAGACCAATGCTTTCAGACCTTCGTGAATCAGGATCAATAGAGCAAGATGCAGATATAGTTATGTTCTTATATAGAGATGACTATTATAACGAAAATAGTGAAAAGAAGAATATTGCGGAAGTAATTTTGGCAAAACATAGATCAGGATCAACAGGAACAGTAGAATTGTTATGGCTTGGTAACTACACAAAATTTGCTAATATAGATAAATATAGAGAAGGATAAAAATGAAGTGAACTTAAAAACTAGTTCACTTCAAAACCTTTTTTTATTGGCTTTTATTATGATTGATTAAGAGGTGAAAAATGTTAGAAGAAAAAGTTTTAAAAACTATGGAAAAGTATAAATTAATAGAAAAAGATGATAAAATAATTATTGCAGTATCAGGTGGACCAGATTCAATGTGTTTGTTAAATCTATTAAATTCATTTAAAGAAAAATTAAATATAGAACTATTTGTTGCACATGTCAATCACATGATTAGGGAAGAAGCTGATTCAGAAACATTATATGTACAAAATTATTGTAAAAAAAATAATATTCAATGTTTTATAAAAAAAATAGATGTAACCAAATTAGCAAAAGAGAAAAAAAATGGAACAGAAGAAATGGGTAGAATCGTTAGATATAATTTTTTTGAAGAAGTTGCAAATAGAATTAGTGCAAATAAAATAGCAATAGCTCATACTCTAAATGACAATGCTGAAACAATTTTAATGAATTTAATGAGAGGAAGTAGTTTAGAAGGATTAAAAGGTATAGAACCTAAAAGAGATAAATATATAAGACCAATTATAGAATGTAGTAGAGAAGAAATAGAAAAATATTGCGATGAAAAGAAATTAGAACCAAAATTCGATAAAACTAATAAAGATAATACATACACAAGAAATAAAATAAGAAATTTACTAATTCCATATTTAAAAGAAGAATTTAACCCAAATATAATTTATACATTAAATAGAATGGCTGAATTAGTAAGACAAGATGTTGATTATTTTAATAATATAGTGAAAAAAGAATATAATAATATAGTATTAGAAGAAAAGGAAAACATAGTTTTAGATTTAAGAAAATTTAATAATTTAGAAAAAGTAATAAAATCAAGATTACTTTTATATACTATAAATAAACTTATAGGAACTACTCAAGGTATAGAAAAAATAAATATTGAAGATATGATAAAGCTTTGTGAAAATAATATTGGAAACAAATATTTAATACCAAATAAAAAAATTAAAATATATGTAAAAAAGGGAAAAATTTTTATATACAAGCTATAATGAATTTCCGTAAGAAAACATCTATTTTAATAGGGTTTGAGAACAAAAAAAGTATAAAAAATACTTGAAATGAAAAAAAAACTATGATATATTGCATTATGTTATATAATAGGTTTATTAATTAGGAGGAATTTAATTTTGAAAAACGGAATAAAAACATTAGCTATGTGGCTAATAATAGGAATAATACTAATAGTATTAATTTCATCTATATTAAGTAATACAGATAACAAATTAGCTTATTCTGAATTAATAAGCAGAATAGAGGCTGGAGAAGTAAAAGAAATTGAACTATCATATGATGGTAGTACAGCAACAGTAACATTAACAAATGATAATATTCCAAAGGAAGTAAATATTCCAAGTGTAGACAATTTAATGACAGCATTAGATGATAATATGAGAGCTGGTACAATAACAGTATCAGAAGAGTCACAATCTATATTATTAATTATACTACAATTACTTACACCATTTGGATTATTAATTATTTTCTTTATATTCTGGTTTATTCTAATGGGAGGAATAAATCAAGGTGGAACTGGTGGAAACAAAACAATGTCATTCGGAAAAAGTAAAGCAAGAATGATAAACCCAGGTGAAAAAGGAAGAGTTACATTTGATGATGTTGCAGGTGTAGATGAAGAAAAAGAAGAATTAGAAGAAATAGTAGAATTTTTAAAAAGTCCAAAGAAATTTACAGACATGGGAGCTAGAATACCAAAAGGAGTATTATTAGTAGGTCAACCAGGAACAGGTAAAACGCTTTTAGCAAAGGCTGTTGCAGGAGAAGCAGGAGTACCATTCTTCTTCATAAGTGGTTCAGACTTCGTAGAGATGTTCGTTGGTGTTGGCGCATCACGTGTTAGAGATTTATTTGAAGAAGCAAAGAAAAAAGCACCATGTATAATATTTATAGATGAGATTGATGCCGTAGGACGTCAAAGAGGTGCAGGTCTTGGTGGAGGACATGATGAAAGAGAGCAAACATTAAACCAATTGTTAGTTGAAATGGATGGTTTCTCAGCAAATGAAGGAGTTATAGTGTTAGCAGCAACAAATAGACCAGATGTATTAGACAAAGCATTACTTAGACCAGGAAGATTTGATAGACAAATTGTAGTATCAGCACCAGATGTAAAAGCAAGAGAACAAATACTAGAAGTTCATAGTAGAAAGAAAAAATTAGCAGATGATGTAGACTTAAAAACTATTGCAAAAAATACTTCAGGATTCTCAGGAGCAGACTTAGAAAATGTGTTAAATGAAGCAGCTTTACTTGCTGCAAGAAGAAACCTAACACAAATTAGTATGGCAGAGATAGAAGACGCAATGGTTAAAGTAACAATGGGACCAGAAAAGAGAAATAGAGTAAGAAGCGAGAAAGAACAAAAATTAGTAGCATACCATGAAGCAGGTCACGCCGTTGTAAGTAGATTTTTACCAACACAAGATCCAGTACACCAAATCTCAATTATACCTAGGGGAATGGCTGGAGGATATACAATGTATAGACCAACAGAAGACAAAAACTTTATGTCTAGAACAGAAATGTTAGAAACAATAATATCATTACTAGGAGGAAGAGCATCAGAGCAACTAATATTAGACGACATATCAACAGGAGCAAGCAATGATATAGAAAGAGCAACAAAAATAGCAAGAGATATGGTAACAAAATACGGAATGAGTGCTAGAGTGGGAACAATAACATTAGGAGCAAATCAAGAAGAAGTATTTTTAGGAAGAGACTTTGCACATGCAAAAGAATACTCAGAAGAAACAGCATCAATAATAGACGAAGAAGTAAAAAATATAATAGATGCATGCTACAAAAAAGCAACAGAAATACTAAGTGCACATGAAGACAAACTACACAAAGTAGCAGGAGTATTATTAGAAAAAGAAAAAATTGATGGCGAAGAATTCGATGAAATATTCGCAGAATAAAAAAAGTGGTAATTGGGGACGTTTCCTAATTACCACTTTTAGGTAATCAGGGACAGATCTAAATTAATCAAATCTGGTAATTAGGGACACATCTTACAACGAACGATACAAAAATAAACAATTTAATCATTATTTAAGTGATGTAAAGGATCTTGTTAATATGTGATATAACTAATAAAATATTAGAATAAAATTTAAAATATAAATAACGTAATGTACAATATATGCTATAAATTGCTTAAAATAAAAAGAATTCTATATAAAGCAAATCTTTGAAGTTTTACTTTATTTTATAGAATTCTTTTTTTGAATGAATTAAGATTATAATATATAATAAAACACTTATAAAAATGAATTGTTTATATTAATCACTCTTTTAGATCTGTCCCTAATTACCAGATTTGATTAATTTAGAAACGTCCCCAATTACCACATTATTGTTCTTGTAGGGTCACGGTTATAATGCTTCCTTCTTCTACAGAAGTACCGTTGATAGGATCTTGATTTAATATGAGACCAGAGGATCCTCGGACATTTATATTTAAGTTTTTCTCTTTAAGTAATTGTTTGGCTTGTGAAAGAGTTTTATTTTTCAAGTCTGGAACTGAGACTGATACTCTGGCTTCATCGTTTTCAGTATATAATTTTATTATAGAATCTTTTGATAGGCTTGTTCCTTTTTTTGGAACTTGCTCAGATACTATAGCATTGCTATCACCATTTGTACTTACTGTAAATCCTGCATTTTCTAATATTTTCTTTGCCTCAGCTATAGTTTTATTAGTAACATCTGGAACTGTAATTTTTTCTGATTCTGTTGCTACTGAGTTATCAGAAGGAACTTGTTTATATGGTAGTACTTCTGAAAGTATTTGTCCTGCTATTGGTGCCGCAACATTGCTTCCACCTTGATTTTCTCCTTGTGGGTTGTATATTGTTACTAACACTACTAATTGAGGACTTTCTACAGGAGAAATTGCAGCAAATGAAGCAACATTTCCTTCTTCTTCAGCTCCAGGGGATGGCTCAGATGTTCCTGTTTTTCCTGCAATAGAATATCCTTTAACTTGTGCGTATTTTCCCGTACCATCAGTTACAACAGATTCAAGCATGTCTAGCATTTCTTCAGAAGTTTCTTTTGAAATAACTTGTCTAACGGTAACAGGATCTATAGTTTCTACAGCACCTGTAGAAGTATCTGTAATTTCTTTTACAATTCTTGGTTGCATTAAATATCCACCATTAGCAACAGCAGATACTGCAGTAATCATTTGTAAAGGTGTTATAGTAAATCTTTGACCAAATGACATTGTTGCAAGTTCTAAAGGACCAACATCTTCTAAGTTCCAAAATGTACTAGAAGCTTCACCAATACTTGCGAAATTTGTTTTATCAAAGAAGCCAAATGCATCATAGTATTTATATAATGTTTGTGCACCTATTTTTTGACCTATTTGCATAAAAGCAGAGTTACAAGACTTTTCTAAAGCTTGTCTTAAACTTAAATTTCCATGTACAGCTCTATCTGCACAATAAATTCTTTGTCCAGCCACCGTATAATATCCTTCACAAGTATAAGCATTTGCTGTATCTGTAGTGGCTAAGTCTTCTTCTAATGCAACGGCTGAGGTTATTATTTTAAAAACAGAGCCTGGTTCGTATGTATCAGTTATAGCTCTATTCCTATATAAAGAGTATAATGTATTAGCTTGTGTTTCTGAATCCATAGCATTCCATTCTTTTGAAGAAATATGTGTTGGAGTGTATGGATCATTTAAATTATAATCTGGATAAGTGGCCATAGCCAAAATGTCACCATTTGTAGGATCCATTATAATTACATTTCCGCCTCTTCCAGCATCATTTTCTATACAACCTTGCTCTAAATATTTTTCTGCAATTTCTTGAATTGTAACATCTATTGTAAGAGTTAAATCACTACCATTTTCAGGAGCAACGTATTTTTGATTTTCATCAGGGATAAGCTCTTGAATTGCATCTTGATAACTAACTACTTTTCCAGCTGTACCAGTAAGTTCGGTATTCCAATATTTTTCTAATCCTTCACTACCTTGATTATCATATCCGCAAAATCCGATTAAGCTAGAAGCTAAATCATTATATGGATAATATCTTTTAGTATCATCATCAATATTAATTCCAGAATAAATATTTTCTTTTTCCATCCACTCAGTTAATCTATCTATTTTATCTTTTTCCACTTTTGTAGCAATTGTTTGGAAAGTAGAATCACTAGAAACTTTTGCTAATGTTTCTTCATAATCTAAATCAAAAATATCGGAAAAACTTTTAGCTATGTTTTCTTGATATGCTTTTGTTTTATATTCATCTACATCTCCATTTTCATCTTTTTGAATAAAGCTTTGAGGATTAATACTAACAGTATCAACTTGAGCACTAATTGCA
This sequence comes from Clostridia bacterium, assembly GCA_017886645.1. GTDB lineage: Bacteria > Bacillota > Clostridia > TANB77 > CAG-508 > CAG-273. Next base: position 12,135 of record JAGHJM010000021.1, on the reverse strand, counting down.
AGCACTTTTCCTGTAGAATCATATATTGTACCTCTTTTAGGACTTATAACTCTACTTGTTACTAACTGATTGTACATACTTTCCTTTAAAGTTGCTCCCTCAACAAATTGTAGCCATCCAATACGGAATACTATAACGAAAAGTATAAGAATAACTACAATTAGTAATCCTCTTAATCTTTTATTGGGAGATGCTGTTTTAACTTTTTTATTCTTTGGTTTATTCATCAAAACCTCCATTTGTTTTAATTAATATAATTATTTTATTATATTAATTGACAAAAATCAATAAAAATGAACTAAAATTCACATAGTACACAATAAATTTCAAAATATATTATAAATGTGATATAATATAAAAAAACAATAAGGAGATATGAATGAAAGATATTTTGAAAGAAACAAAATTTTTAATGAAAAAGTACCATTTAACAGCCAATAAAAGATTAGGGCAAAATTTTTTAATAGATAATATAGCAATAGAAAAAATTGTAGAAGCTTCTAATATAAGTTGTGAGGATATAATAATAGAAATAGGACCAGGACTTGGAACTTTAACTTCATATTTACTAGAAAAAGCAGGAAAAGTTATAGCAATAGAATTAGATGATAGAATGATAGGAATATTAAAAGATAGATTCACATTATATAAAAATTTTGAGTTAATACAAAATGATGTTCTAAAAGTAGATTTAGACAGTATAATAAAAGAAAATTCAAATTTTAAAACAGTAAAAATAGTGGCAAATTTACCATATTATATAACAACTCCTATCATAATGAAATTATTAGAAGAAAATTTGAAAATTGAAAGCATTGTTGTTATGGTACAAAAGGAAGTAGCCCAGAGGATAGTTGCAATTCCAGGAAGCAAATTTTCAGGGGCAATAACATATTCAGTACATTTTTATGCTATTCCAAGTGAAGTGACATTAGTGCCAAAAACATCGTTTATACCCGAACCAGAGGTGGATTCGGAAGTTATAAAATTGGATATAAGGAAAAATGCACCAATAGTATTAGACAATAAAGAATTATTTTTTAAAATTATAAAAGCAAGTTTTATGCAAAGAAGAAAAACTTTGTTAAATGGATTAAGAAATGGAAAGATTTTAAAAAATAAAGAGGAGGTAAAAGAAATTTTTAAAAAATTAAATTTTACTGATAATATTAGAGGGGAAGAGCTTACTTTAGAACAATTTGCACAATTGAGTAATGAAGTAAATAAATTAATTTCTTAAAATTTTAAATTAAGTATTTAAAAAAAATATTTGTTGTGTTATAATAAAAGTGTATATTATGTGGAAAGGAAGGCAAATATGAATCAAATTCTTGTAACTGAAAGAGTTTATGTTACACCAGAATTAAAAAGAAAAAAAGGGTTATACAAAATAGAGCTTTGTATATCTATTCTTTTAATATGCCTTTTATCATCTATATACATTTATGGAGCATACGATAGGGAAAAAACCGAACAAGTCTCACAAGAAATTTTAGCTGAAGTAGATAATACAATAAAACCAACTGCAGACGATGTTATGGTATTAGTATTAAGTGACAATGCAGAAGAAATTACAGAAGAAGATAATATACATGATGATGTAAATGCTATGACTTATACTTCTGAGAGCGGAAAAGAGTATACAACAGATGCAGTTCTATCAATACCATCAATTGGAATTGAATATCCTGTATTATCAGAAACGTCAGAAGAATTACTAAAAGTATCATTAAATAAATATTGGGGACCAAATCCAAATGAAGTAGGAAATTATTGCATAGTCGGTCATAACTACAGAAATGATGCTTTCTTTGGAAATTTACATAAATTAAAAAATGGAGAAAAGGTATATTTAAGAGATATGTCTGGAAGGACAATAGAATATCAAATATATAATAGTTATATAGTAGAACCAACAGATACTAGATGTACAACACAACTTACAAACGGAAAAAAGGAACTAACATTAATTACATGTGCTAATTATGGAACACAGAGATTAGTTGTAAAATGTAGAGAAGTAAAATAATAAAAACACCTAAATATTATTAGGTGTTTTTTTGTTGTTAAGTTAAGAATCAATTGTAGTAGAAGTTTTTCCAGTTCCTACAACAGATTCTTGTAATGAACGCCAAGTATTACAGCCAATAATTCCATCTGCAGAAAGACCAACACTTTTTTGATATTGTATGGTTGCATTTTTTGTTTGGGTTCCAAAAACACCGTCTAGTCCACCTGTTCGGTATCCTAATGTATTTAAGTTATCTTGAGCTATACATACATATGCACCTCTGCTTCCTTGTCTAATTAAAGGATATCCGCCAGTGCTACAAGCAGGAGTCCCTCTTCTTTTATCAAAATGGACCCATGTAGGAGTAAGAGATGCAGGTTCTACATAAGACCATACACCAGAACTAACGGCTGAATTTCTTAATCTGTTTCTTTCACTATTACTCATTCTTTGACCAACATCGAAAGCTGTTCCTGCATAATGTTGAGATTGATTACCATGTCCGCCTTCATAAGGTCTTTTAAAAGCAAAACCTACATCTATTGGAGAGCCAAAAATATATCTTTGACTATTCCAAGCTTGCATTACTCTTTTTTCAGTCCAAAGTACATTACTATTACTAGAACCCCTAAATTCTCTTACTGTTAAAGTTCTATTTGCGTTATAAGGCATAGCCTCAGATTCTCCCCTATAGTATGTTTCCATACGATTTGTATCATTATTATATACTAAAATTCTAGCCATAAAACAATCCTCCATATTATATTGTCTTTATATATTATGAAATAATTATATTTCCGGTACCATTTTATTTACAATTTTTTTCTTTTTGTATATAATACAAACAAGATGAATTTAAGGGGAATAAAATGAAAAAAAATATTTTTTTAGTAATCTTTTTTATAATAATAGTTATATCAGCGATTAATGAAACAGGATTAATGGATGTATTAACAGAAATAAATTGGAATCCGTTTGATTATGCTAGAATAACAGATGTCGATTATAAAGCGGTATTAGTTGATGAGCCAGAGGCTAAAGGAAAAGTTGTAATTACAGAGCGTCTAACTTTTGATATTCATGCAGCATCTAAAAATAATCTTTTTTGGGAACTATGGAGAGACCTTCCAGAAAGCTACATAGATGGAGTAAAAGTCGATTATAAAGTTAATTCTGTAAAACAAATTCTTGAAGATGGATCTGAAGTTGTATATCAAGAAAGTCCAAGATTATATTGGGAAGATGAAGATTATACAGATACTCATAGGGGATATGGTCCTGGAAAATGGTATCATAGTGAAGGACCTTATAATGAATCGGCAAGAAGATATGAATGTGTATTTTTCTATGTAGATGGATTATATCGTGAAAATGTCACATTTGAAATTGAATATGAAATGAATAATGCGGCTTTACGATATGCAGACTGTTCTGAACTATATTTATCTCTTTATTCAGAGGAGACAATAAAATATTTAGAGTCTTTTAAAGCTCAAATATTGATTCCAGACAAGGATATGCCACGTTCAGGAAATTATAATGCATATACATATGGTACAAATGCAAATAGATTTCCATTTACAGAATCAGATATATTAAATCCAGGATATCATACATTTGCATTTGAATTAGATAAAGAACATCTAAAATTTAAACCATATAATAAATATATTGAATTTTCGTTAATATCGTATGGTGAAGATAGTCACACATTCAGTGATTATGCATCTAGGAACATTTATTATAACGATAATGCATTAGAAGAGCTTAGACAAGAGCAAAGAGATTATGATGAAGATTATGAAAAAGCAAAAAGAAATAAAACCATTGTTTTAATAATATCTATAATTATTTCTATATTGGTAATAATAAATACAATTAGAAAAAAGAAAAAAATAGAAAAAAATCATTTATTCTATAAGCCTACAATGCAGATAGATTATTTTAGAGATATTCCTAGTAATTTAGATCCTGTGTTTGCAGCAAATTTAGTTTTTTGCAAAAATAAAGAAAGAAAACTAGACTCAGATGGTTATTCTTCCATAATGCTTAGCTTAGTTAGAAAAGGATATATTGAAATTGATAGAATTAATGACTTATTAGATTGGACAGTTAATAACGTAAAAATTATGGTAAAATATAAACCAGTGCCAATTATAAATACTTTAACAGGTGAATATCAAGTAGAGCAAGAAAGGTTAGAACCACTTACGCCAACAGAAGAACTTTATTTTAATTTAATTATAAAGTATTCTCATGGAAGCGAAATATCTATGAAAGACTTTCAGTCAAAGGTTTCTATAGATTATGAAAGCACTAATACATTTGTTAGAAATATACGAAATTCTATTGTTAACATTGGGATTGCTCAAGGATATTTTCAAAAAGCTAATTACAAACAACCAAGAAGTGAACTTAAAACTTCATCAACAAATTATGGAGTAATTGGTATTTTACTTATAACTTTAGTTAATTTTATATCACATTTTACTCGTTTAGACCTAGCATTTGGAGCATTCTCTATCTTAGGAATTACATTTATTATTTGCTCAATTTATATAAGAATAATATCTAGAAAATATGTTTTACTTACACCATATGGTGAAGATGAATATGCTAAATGGAGGGGATTATATAACTTCCTAAATAGTGAAACTCTTATGAAAGAACGTACAGTTGTAGAACTTCCTTTATGGGAACAATATTTAGTATATGCAACAGCATTTGGAATTTCAGAAAAAGTAATAGCAGCTTTAAAAATTAGATGCCCTGATATAAATTTAAGTCCAATGCTTAGAAATCCTTACTATACTTCAAGAAGCTTTAGATATTATGGTCGTTCATTTAGGCATGTAACACGTAGTGCTTCACATACATTTAGTAGTGGCGGATATGGAGGCTTTAGTGGACATGGCGGATATGGTGGCGGAGGTCGCGGAGGCGGCGGAGGCCGGAGGGGGTCATTAATATAAACCATACAAAAGTACTATGTAATATTTATATAAATAGATAAAAATAATTTAACAAATAGTAAAAACTATACAAAATTCTCAAATAAAATGAGAAAATTTGTATAGTTTTTTATATATAATATATAATATTTAAAATTACAAAACAAAAAAACGATATGTAAATCTTAATTTAGGCAAAAAAATCTTTAGCATGTAGATTAGAAAAATCAATTTTTAGAGCCGACTCTATAGTTTCTTTATCAAATGTTTTAAAAATTGTTTTTGAAATATATTTTTCAGCTATTTTTAAGATATATTTGTAATCAGGAATATCATCAGGAAAATAAATACCTCCTTTATATTTGTTTTTTAACATCCAACATATTGCAGCAAGTGCAGACATTGCAACTGGTGTAATTGTTGGTGTTTGCCAGTAAGAATCTTTTTCACTTTTATATAAAAATGAAGGTTCTATTCTATTTCCTACCCATACAGGATTAAAGTTTTCTCCCATTATTAGAACGCCAACATATTCTGTACCAGAAAATATTTTTTCTTTATAAACAATTTCTGAATATTTGGGGTATATGTGTCCTCTAATAATTGTTTCACCATTTTCATTTTCACAATCTAATGGTTTATTAATATCAGGATTAGGATATTCATTTACTTTGGAATTTTCTAAGTACTTTTTTGCAAACTCACAAGGAGAATATAAAAACATAACTGATGGACGATATATAACATTTTCACCTTCTTTAACTTCCAAACTTTTAGCTATTGTAATTGTTTCTTCATGAGGAACTAAAAATCCATCAAAGCCACCATTGGGATAATATGTATTACATTTTTGGTCTAATGCAATCCTTTTCAACTCTAAAAATCCATTTGCATAATCTATAAATTTACAATCATCTTTAAAATTAATATTTTCGTGTGTACCTATATTTATAGTGGATTCACTTAACATTTCAAAAAAGAAAGAGTCTATACACCATGTATTAAATAAAGTATCATTATTATAATTATCATTAACTTTTTGCAAATCAATATCATTTACATGTATCATTTTTATACCTAATTTATAAGCTGCTTCATTAAATTTATTATGCTTAATTAATTCCTTAAGATGTTTATCTTTTTTATATTGTGTACTCGCTATGTATGCAATTCCAGCTTTTACAAAATGGGAAACTAAACCTGGATTATTACCGTGTTGCAAAACAATTGGATATTTGTTAACTGAACTGCTATTACGGTATTTTTCTTTTAATTCATTTTTTAATAAATTTTCATTAAAAATACTATACCAATTTTCAGGCCAATCAGCTTCACCAGTATTAATATACATTATGTTTTTTTCTGCACACCAACTTAATATGTCTTTTGTACCTACAGTATCTGCAAAATCTATTAACAAATCGCCACTATTTAAGTACTTTTCAAAAACTTCTTTAAAATTATCTTTTGTAATTTCACTTTCGATGAAATTACAAGCTAAGCCACCTAAATTTATATAAGGGGCAAATTCATTTTTATTTGCAGTTATAACAAAATATTTATTTTCATTAAAATGAATTTCTTTAGAAACTTTTTCATAAAAACTTTTACCTACAGCTCCAAAACCGAATTGTACAATATTACCATCGAAATTTATCATAATTAAAACTCCTTTTATAAAGGTTCTTTCTTATAAGGTTTATTAATTTTTACTTTTTTAGGAGGTTCATATCCATCTGTAAAGAAAATTTCTAATCCTTTAGATTGTATTTTATATAAGATTTTTTTCAAATCTTCTTGAATAGAATCACTTCTTACTATGATTTTATGAATATCGTTTTTTAAAAAATATTCAGCAGATGGAATATCTTGTGCATATATATCCCAACTATTATCAAATACAGACTCATTCATTTTAAACCTATTCATACGATTAGTATCTAATAAAAAGGCAGGAGAAGCATTAGCACTTATTTCTATCTTTTTTAATTCTAAAGCACCTTTAATTAGTCCAATTTTAATAGGTTTATTATCAACAGTTGAAATAGCACCCTCTTGTTCATCTGTACCGTTGTAAATTGGTATAGGTCTAAAACCAAGCTTACTTATAGCAATCCCTTCTTTAATACTGTTATCACCTGGAAGATCAATAAATATTGCTACATTTGGGCTATATTTTTTTATATAATTTATACTTGGAATTGTAAAGTTATTAACTTCATATCCTTCAAAGTTTTCATTAATTCCAACAAATGGAACAGGTCTTACCCAATTAGTCCACTTTGCTTTTTCGGGAGCCCATATTTTAAATATATCTCTACCTGTCATTTTTAACTCCTTTCTATTAAAACTGGTATGTCTGCAGCAAAAGAGTCTATTCTTGGCAGACTACTTATTCTTGCATAATATCCTGCATGTTTTCCGCAAACACTATATGAGCCTATACATACATGAAATTTTTTACCATCTGGGCTTAATAATGGTTTACTATTAAATTTTTTTTGTGCTAAGTATTGTTTTGGATGTTTTTTTACATCTGCAATAATTCTTTCATATTCGTCATCTTTACATGCTTCTTTTATAGATATTTTTTCACCCACTCTACCACAAGCTGGTTTATATATATAACCATTTTTACTTTTTACATCTTTTACTTCTATGGTTTCTGGAAGTAGTTTTCTCCAAGTTAATAATTTAACACCGTTTTTTTCAAGAGTATCCCAAACTAAAGGAAATCGTTTAGTTTGGGCAAATATTGCTATAGGATGATTACAAGAAGGTGTTATTGTATCAAAATACCCTTGCCAATGTTTTGGTTTAATATCGATTAACCATTCTAAAGGTGTAAATCTAAATATTGCATCAATCTTTCCTTCATTTCCATCTAAAATGCTAAAAGCTTCGTTGTTTTTAAATCTTAAGTGGTCAGCAGCTGCATATATAATATTAAATCCAAAACTTTTAAGTTTATCTCCTAAAAATTGCATAACTTGTCTATCATCACTGTATGATGTACAATGAACCAGCATAATTCTTCCATTTGGTTTAACCTTTTTTGTAATTGCTTCTACTAAAATATCTCCAAAATTCTTATACCAATATTTTTGGTATTCTAATGTATTAATAGCAATTTGTGGCATTATAGAAGCTTCTGCAAATCCACCTGGAACATCGCTATTTACTTCACTTAATGCCAAATTTTCTTCTATGGTTGGATGAAAGTCGTATCTCATAAGACGAATATGCTTTGAAGGATCATAATTTTTCATCTTCTTTAATTCTTGGTGTATTTTTGTGGGTAAAGCTAGAACTTTAGTAAGATTTAAATGTTTATTTAAAAATTCTTCTGCTTGTCTTGTCTCTTCATCTAACTTTTCTGTTAAAGATTCAAGTTCTTCATGTTCTTCTTTGGAAATTACAAGAGCATATTTGGCTATAGTATTATTATCATAAAATTGTGGATCCCATTTATAAGCATTAAACATAAGGTCAAGTCTATAGTCATTATACTTATCACTAGGAATAGAAACTAATTGCATAAAATCACTCTTTCGATATTATATATTTTTTATAAGTTTATCACATCAATTAAAAAAATTCAAAAATAAGAAAATATTAAGAAAAACTTGATAAAGTATTTATAAATTTATGCTAATATAATTTTAGAAGATAATAAAAGGAAAAGTGATATATATGAAGCAAGAAACGAAGAATTATTTAATAAAATTATTTTGGATTTTCATAATTGCAAGTATAATAGGATGTATAGTTGAAACAATCGTATGTATAGTGCAAAAAGGGCATTTTGAAATAAGGCAAGGGGTAATATATGGTCCATTTATACCTGTGTATGGAGCCGGAGCAGTATTATTTTATATATTTGTACCTAAAATTGTAGGTGCTACAGCTAATAATACTAAAAATATAAGCAATATAAAAATTTTTATTTATACAATGATTTTAGGAGGAGTGACAGAATACATATTTTCATTTGGACAAGCTTGTCTATTTGGTACTGTTTCTTGGGACTACAGTAAAATATTTTTAAATCTAAATGGAAGAACAAGTTTACTTCATTGTATATATTGGGGGATTGGAGGAATATTATTTATTAAATTACTATATCCATACATAGAAAAAATTAGTACGAATGCAGAAATAAAAACTTTTAGAGTGGTTACAACGGCTTTAGCTATTTTTATGATATATAATATAACAATTTCAATGCTCGCTGGATATAGGCAATATGAAAGAGTACAAAATCTGCCAGCAGATACACATCTAGATGCTTTCTTAGATAAGAAATATCCAGATGAAGTAATGGACGCAATATTTTCCAATAAAAAGAACGTAGGAATAACAGGGTAAGAAAAAATTATTATTATGAATATTAAATAATAAAAAGTAAAATAAAAACTAACCAACCTCAGATTCAACAAAGCGATTCTGAGGTTGGTCAGTTTTTGGCTATTCTTTCCATATTGAAAAGAGGAAGCCAGAGAGGAACAGGAGAGTAAACATGATTAAAAGTACGAAGTTTTTTACTTCCTCTCCATCCATGCCATCGAAGGAATGGATGAAGAAAAAAAGCGTTGTGAATATGGTCATGACGAGGAAACATATTAACATGATGTCTCCGAGGGTGTCTTTGAACTTACGCTTTTTCATGTTGCTCACCTCTCAAAATAAAATAAGCATTTCTGCTTATCTATATTATACCATGTTATATGAAAAAAAGCTAACGTATTATTGAAAATTAAATTGTTATAGAGTATTATATAGAAATAAGCTTAAAAATATTATTAATGAGGCGAAAGAAAATGAAATTAAATATAGTAATGATAGAACCAGAAATACCACAAAATACAGGAAATATAGCAAGAACATGTGCTGCAATAGGAGCAAAATTACATTTAGTAGAGCCACTAGGATTTAAAGTAACAGATAAATATTTAAAAAGAGCAGGATTAGATTATTGGGATAAATTAGATATAGAAATGCATAGCTCGCTAGAAAAATTTTTGGAAAAATATAAACCAGAAGAAAATAATATGTATTTTTCAACAACAAAGGGAAAACAATGTTATTCAGATGTAAATTATAATCAATTTGATGAAGTATTTATACTATTTGGAAAAGAAACAAAAGGTCTTCCAGAAGATTTGTTACAAAAATATATAAAAAATACTATAAGAATTCCAATGAAAGAACATTTAAGGTCACTAAACCTATCTAATTCAGTAGCAATAGTTGCTTATGAAGTATTTAGACAAGTAGGTTTTGATAAACTAGAACAAATAAGTAGTTATTTTGATAAAAAGTAGAAAATATACAAAAATTAGAAGCAAAAATGTCACAAAATTGCTTAAAATACTGGACTTTTTGCCAATTTTATGGTATAATAATATTGTAGTGTGGTTAAGATAAAATCCTAATTAAGGAGGTAAAATATGTTTAATGAAAATGAATTTAAATTTAATATAGATAATATAAAAAATGACTTAGCAATAGAAGGAATGGATATAACACAAAATGATGTAGATATGTTTAGAATGTTTGCAAATGAAGAAGTAGCAATGCCGGAACTAATAGAAATGATTAAAAATAATCCAATTCAATAATAAGTGCAAGATATTACAAAAATAGTTTGTAGTATCTTTTTTTATGTATAATAAAAAAAGACTTGATTATAATGAAAAGTGAGTATAATATAAATAAAAAATGATGGTGATAATATGGAAGAGATATTTAAGGATAAAGGTTCAATACATTGTTACCCAAATACAAATGTATTAATAAATAAATTAAACATAAAAGATGGAAGTGTTTTAGCAAAGTATGAAGCTAAAATAACTGCTGCTAAGTCTTTAGCATTAAGGCAAAAAGGAATCACTGGGAATTTCGATATGGAACATTTTGAAGAAATACATAGATATTTATTCGAAGATATTTATCCATTTGCGGGTAAACTAAGGGATGAAAATATATCTAAAGGTGAGTTTAGGTTTGCCGGTTTTGAATATATTGAGCAAGAATTAAAAAGACTACTTATGGAATTAAAAGAGGAAAACTATTTAGAAGGCTTGAAAAAAGAAGATTTAGCTAAAAGGCTAGCTTATTATTTATCGGAATTAAATGTATTGCATCCTTTTAGAGAGGGAAATGGTAGAACAACAAGAGAATTTATTAGACAGCTAGCATTAAAAAATGGATATAAGCTTAATTTAGGAAAAGTTTTACCACAAGAAATGTTAAAGGCAAGCATAGAGTCTATTATAGATACTACTCATTTGGAAAAGTTATTAAATGAGTGCTTAGAGAAATAATAGAATAAGTATATAAAAATAGTAATTTAAGAGAAATTTTAGATTACTATTTTTTTGTATATGAGTTTTGTAAACATTTGGCTTTATTTATGCTATTTAATAATTACATACCATAATCAAAACTAAAGATACAAACGAATAAATAACTTTAAGTAAGTATATAATATAAACTAAAGGAGGAAGATTATGATAAAAATGATAGAATTACCATATCCTATGAATGCACTAGAGCCATATTATTCAAAAGAAACATTAGAATTGCATTACAAAATTTTGTACAAAGGATATGTTGATAATACTAATAAAACACATGAACAACTAGAAAATAGTAGAAAGAATAACGATTTTACTAATATAAAATGTTTAGAAAAAAATTTGAGCTTTTTTGGATCAGGAGTTATATTGCATGAGTTATTTTTTACTAATATGGGGCCTGCAATACCAACAAGTCCATCAGTAGAATTGATGGAACAAATAAATAAGGATTTTATAAATTATGAAACATTTAAAAAGCAATTTACTCAAGCGGCTGTAAATGTAGAGGCGTCAGGTTGGTGTATACTAGTATGGGAACCAAGGTTTAATAAATTAGAAATTCTTCAATGCGAAAAGCATCAAAATTTAACATTATGGGGATGTATACCATTATTTGTATTAGATATGTGGGAACATTCGTACTATTTACAATATCAAACAAAAAGACCAGACTATATTAATGCATTTTGGAATATTGTGAATTGGAATGAGATAAATAAAAGATTTAAAAATATAAATAAAAATTAAGTTGTACTAGTAAAAAAGAAATGATAAGATGTAATTAAATAAAAAATAATAGTGACTATATAGG
>JAGHJM010000020.1 GCA_017886645.1 Clostridia bacterium | reverse complement strand
GTAGAAAACAAAGAGGATGACTGGAAACAAGAAATAAAAAATATTTCAGATGAATTTTCAGAAGATATTATCGATACTTTAGGATTGATAGGAAGATCAAAATCTGATAAATCTCAAAACTATCAAGATGGAATAAAACTAATTAATGCAAGAATAGTAAACTTAGAGTCAAATTTACATATTGAAATAGATATGGAAAGAATAGAAGATAGATCAAAAGCATTAAGTTACATTGGAATAGAAGTGGCTGATGCATTGAAATTAATTCCAGCACCTCAAGAAGATGAAACAGAAAATATAGTAGAAGAAGCTCCTATAGAAGAAGCAATTACAACAAATGCTCAAACAATAAGAGAAGAAACACCAGCAACACAACAGCAACAAGACTATATTGATCAAACAAGAGTTGAAGTTAAACCTTCATTATGGCAAAGAATTAAAAATAGTAAGTTTGTTAGAACAATATCTTATATATTAAAAATTAGAGTTGTTTTACAGGTTCCAGCTTTACCAGAAGGAAAGGAAAATAATCAATAGAAAATTAAAGGACATATATTTAAAAATATGTCCTTTTTTGTATTTTATTTAAATTATTTTAATTCTAAGAATTCAATATCTTTTTTACTATATTTATCAGGAGATAACCCAACTTTTGTTTTCATATGCTCCAAAAATACAATAAATATTAATGTAAAAATTCCACCTATGTATACAAAGGCAATTGAGATAGTAGTAATATTAAGTAATAAAGAAACTATAAAAGATAGTAAAGCTCTAAAAGTGCTTTCCATCAAGTTGTAAGAAGCAGATATTTTATTTCTTATTGAGGCATTTGTGAAATTGTTTAAATATTGTTTAATTAAATTATAAAAAGGTGCTTTACATATATATTGAATTAAAAACATTAATAATATTATAGAAATAATAAAATAAAATGGCAATTTACAAAATATAGCTACACCTATTAATAAACAAGATATAGAGACAGGAAGAGATAATACAGTCAAAGACCTATTTCTAAATCTTTTGTGTATAACATATTGCTCTCTGGCGGTTAAGCCAGCAACTATATCTAAAACTCCAAATATAATTCCAAAGTATTGCTCTGGAATATTAAGTTCTGTTAAAAGCCCACTTCTAATAGTAACAAGTAAATATAATAAAGAAGAAAATGTTGCACCAAAGAAAATTAGATTGCGTAATCTACTAGATTTAAATAAGTTTTTAAATGAATATTCTAAATTTTTAACATATTCTTTAACAGTTATTTCTTCTTCATTATCTATTTTTATTACATCATGAAATTTAAAAGAGATAATAACAGATAATATACACATTATTAAACACAGAATAAGTGGAAGATAAGCATTATATACATATAAAAATCCAGAGATAATAAGAGACAATGCATTTGTAAAATAGTATAATGCACTACCACGTCCTTCTATTCTTGAAAAAATGTCACCACGTTTATTATTTTGTGGAAGCGAATCGTATAACAAATTAGATTCTGCCATATTTTTTATTACAAATCCTAATGCTTGAAAAAGATTAGCTATAATTATAAATGTAAAATTTTGTGACAATATAAATGTAAGAATAGATATACAAAGAGATATATTGGCAAAAATAATACTTCTTCTTTTGCCAATTTTTTCGATTAGGGCTGTTAAAGGAATAAGTAATATTACCCTAAAAATTACATAAAAAGAGTCAGCAAGTAAAACGTCAGAGGCACTTATACCTTTAACTTGTGTAAGAAATAGAAATATAATAGAGTAGTAAAATAATAAATCCCATGATAACATTTTATATATAGGATATAATTTTACATTAATAGCTCTTTCTTTTGTAATTTCCAATATCATCACCAAATAAATTATATTTATATATGTAGCTAAATGTCAAGAAAAATCGTTTTTTAATATTAAGAAAAACTTAATGGACTTTGTATTGCTATGTGATATAATAAATATAGTAATTTTCATATATATTGTGACAAAGAAAGGAGGCAATATTATTATGAAATGGTTGAAAAGAATTATACTGGTAATACTTGTTATAATTCTTGTAGTTATAGGAATTGTTTTAGCAAATGGATATGGGCTATATCGAGATGTTATAAAAGAAAAAAGCATTGAAGATAAAGTAGAGGAAATAAGAAATGATGAAGATTTTGTAGCACTTTCAAGTTTGCCAGAAAAATATAAACAAGCAGTTATTGCGGTTGAGGATCATAGATATGAGGAACATGGTGCAATAGATTTAATTGCAATAGGGAGAGCTATATGGGTAAATGTTAGTAACTTTGAATTAAGAGAAGGTGGAAGTACAATAACCCAGCAAGTGGCCAAAAATATGTATTTTATAGGAAATAATGAAAATCCCATAAATCGAAAAATTGCAGAAATTTTTGTAGCTTTTGATTTGGAGAGTAAATACTCTAAAGATGATATATTAGAATTATATGTAAATACAATATACTTTGGGGACGGATATTACGGAATAAAAGAAGCGTGTAATGGATATTTGGATAAAGAACCTCAAGATATGACTTTATATGAAGCCACAATGATGGCAGGAATACCAAATGCACCTAGTGTATATGCACCAACAGTAAATCCGGAACTTACCAAAAGTAGACAGCAGAAAGTAATTGATTCAATGGTTGAATATGGATATTTAACTCAAGAAGAAGCGGATAGCATACATGAGTAAAATACGTTAATATATTAATATAATTTTTACATAAATAAAGGAGAGAACAAAATTCTTTTGGAATTCGTTCTCTCCTTTTGTAGCGCTAAAATTCATATAAACCTCTCAATAAAAACAAATGTTTGCAATAAAAGAAAAATAAAAAACAAGTTATACTTGCTTTTTATGGTGGGCAGGGATGGATTCGAACCATCGTACTCGTATGAGAACAGATTTACAGTCTGCCGCCTTTAGCCACTCGGCCACCTACCCATGATTGTATTAAAATAAAAATGGTGCGCCCTCAAGGATTCGAACCTTGGACCCACCGGTTATGAGCCGGTTGCTCTGACCAACTGAGCTAAGGGCGCATCTCAAATGCAGTATTAAGTATAGAACATTTTTAAAAAGATGTCAATAGATTTTTATAAAAAAATAAAAAAATACTTAAAAATTAAAACAAAAAGATATTCAAAATCAATTGACAAAAACAAGAACTTAATAGATAATATTATTTGATAAACCAAACAAAGGAGGAAAATTTAATGTATGTTTTTAATAAAATAACAGTAAATCCACAATTACCTAAGAGAATTAATAAATTACAAGAGATAAGTTATAACCTTTGGTGGTCATGGAATACAGAATTCTTAAGACTATTTAAAATAATAGATATAGATTTATGGGAAAGAATAGAAAAAAATCCTGTAAAATTTCTAAAATTAGTTACACAAGAAAAATTAGAAGCCGTTTGTGAGAATGAAGAATTCTTAAAAGAATATGACAAAGTTGTAGAAAACTTTGAAGATTATATGAAAAGTAGAAACAAATGGTTTGATAAAAAATATCCAGAAAATACGAATGATTTAATTGCATATTTTTCAGCAGAGTATGGACTAGATCAAATACTTCCAATATATTCAGGAGGACTTGGAATTTTATCAGGAGACCATTTGAAATCTGCTAGTGACCTAGGAATTCCTTTAGTCGCGGTTGGACTACTATATAAAAATGGATATTTCCACCAAAAGATTAATGGTCATGGAATACAAGAAACAGAATATCATGATATAGATATAGATATGCTACCAATTACACCTGTAACTGACTATGAAGGAAAAGACTTTTTAATAGCAATAAGTTTACCTAAAAAGAAACTTTACTTGAAGGCATGGAAAATAGTTGTTGGTAGAGTGGAATTATATTTATTAGATTCTGATATAGAAGAAAATATAGAAGAATATAGAGATATTACAAGCACTTTATATGGTGGAAATCAAGAAACAAGGATAATTCAAGAAATTATATTAGGAATGGGTGGAGCTAATTTATTAAGAACATTAGGAATGAAGCCAACAGTATATCATATGAATGAGGGACATTCTGCTTTTTTAACTTTAGAATTGATATATAGTATTATGAAAGAAAAGAAAGTTTCTTTTAACATAGCAAGAGACATAGTTTCATCAAAGACAGTATTTACGACACATACACCTGTACCAGCAGGAAACGACATATTTCCGTTAGATTTAGTAGAAAAATACTTTAATGGATTCTGGGATAAGATTGGGATAACAAAACAGGAATTTTTTGAACTAGGAATGAAACCAGAAGAAACACAAAGTAGTGGATTTAATATGGGAATATTAGCTTTGAAAATAGCAGGAAAGAAAAATGGAGTTAGTAAATTACATGGAGCAGTATCAAGAGAGCTATTTGGAGATGTTTGGCCAGATATAGCAGCAAATGAGGCACCTATAGATTATGTTACAAATGGTATACATACATGTTCATGGCTTGCACCAAACTTAAAAAAGTTGTATAATAATTATCTGATACCATTCTGGCAAGATAATATTCACGATAATTCTGTATGGAATGGTATTGAGCAAGTGCCTGATAAAGAGTTATGGAAAGCCCATAAAGAGAGAAAAGAAAAGTTAATTTCTCTAGTAAAGGCAAATACAATCGAAAGGCTAAGAAGATGTGGATATAATTATAGTGAGATTATGAAAATAGTTTCAGAACTAAATCCAAACGCATTAACTATAGGCTTTGCAAGAAGATTTGCAACATATAAAAGGGCTACACTAATTTTTAAAGATTTAGAAAGAATTACTCAAATATTTAGTAACAGTAATAGACCTGTTCAAATAATATTTGCAGGAAAGGCACATCCAGCAGACAAGGAAGGACAAGATTTAATTCAATATATTCATGATATATCTATGAAACCACAATTTAAGGGCAAGATATTTTTATTAGAAAACTATAATATTGCAATGTCAAGGTACTTAATTAGTGGTGTAGATGTATGGTTAAATACACCAAGAAGACCAATGGAAGCATCAGGTACAAGTGGACAAAAAGCGTCTGTTAATGGAGTTTTAAACTTCAGTGTACTTGATGGTTGGTGGGCAGAAGGATATAATACAAAAAATGGCTGGATAATAGGAACAAATGAGAATTATGATAACTACGAAGAACAGGACAGATTGGATAGTGAAAGCATATATAATACACTAGAGAATAAAATTATTCCAGCTTATTATGATGTAGATGAAGATGGAATGTCAAAAACATGGTTAAAAATGATGAAAAATTCTATTATATCTACAGGAGGCAGATTTAGTACATCAAGAATGCTAACAGAGTATACTGATAAATTTTATATTCCACTTTCTAACTTATACAATAAATATTACAAAAATTTAGATACAGTAACTGCTTTTGATACATGGAAAAATGACTTATATAATAGTTGGGATAATATAAAAATAACACAGGACAAAGGAAATTTGGATAATATAACTATGGATGCTGGAAATAATATTGAAGTAAAATGTAAAGTTAAATTACCAAATATCTCTGTAAACAATATAGAAGTACAAGTATACTATGGAAGAATACAAGAAAATGGAGTAGTAGATGATATTACAATTATTCCGATGAAACTTGTGGAATCAAATTCAGAGAATAATATATATACGTATACTGCAAAAATTAACCTTGTAAATGGAGGAAATTACGGATATACTTTTAGAGTTATGCCTAAGCATGAAATGATATTAGATTCAGCAAACTTAAATTTAGTAAAATGGATTACAGATTAATTATAGGGGGAATTTTTTATGAGAAAAACAAAAATTATATGCACAATAGGACCAGCAGTAGATAGTCCAGAAGTTTTAGAGGAGTTAATGAATGCAGGAATGAATGTAGCAAGAATTAACTTTTCACATGGTAATTATGAAGACCAAAAAGACAGAATAGAAACAGTAAAAAAAGTAAGAGCAAAATTAGGAAAACCAGTAGCTTTATTATTAGATACTAAAGGACCAGAAATTAGAATAGGAAAATTTGCAGATCCAAATGGAATAGAATTAAAACCAGGAGATACATTTAGACTTGTAAATGAAGATATAGAAGGAGATAAAGAAAGAATATCTGTATCTTATAAAAATTTATATAATGAAGTATCAGTTGGAACAACAATACTAATAAATGATGGAACAATCGAAACAAAAGTAAAAGAAATAGATGGTGAAGATATAGTCTGTGAAGTTATAGTAGGTGGAAAACTTACAAATAGAAAAAGTATGAACATACCTGGATCAAAAATAAACCTACCAAGCTTGACAGAAAAAGATATAGAAGATCTTACATTTGGTGCAAAAGTTGGTTTTGATTATGTCGCAGCATCTTTTATAAGAAAACCTGAAGATGTTATAAATATTAGAAAAGTATTAGTAGATAATGGTGGAGAACATATAAAAATAATTTCTAAAATAGAAAATAGAGAAGGAATTGAAAACTTTGATAAAATATTAGAAGTATCTGACGGAATAATGGTAGCAAGAGGAGACCTTGGAGTAGAAATACCAATGGAAGAAGTTCCAATAAGACAAAAAGAATTTATACAAAAATGCATAAAAGCAGGAAAACCAGTTGTTACTGCAACACAAATGCTTGAATCTATGACAAGTAATCCAAGACCAACAAGAGCAGAGGTAAGTGATGTTGCAAATGCAGTGTACGATATGACTACAGCAATAATGCTATCAGGAGAAACAGCATCAGGAAAATATCCAGTAAAATGTGTAGAAACAATGAGCAGAATTGCAGAGACTGTAGAAAATTCTATAAAATACTGGAAGAGATTTAGAAACAGAGATCATATAGTAGATAATGAAGATAGTGAGTATAATTTAAACTATGCAACTTGCACAACTGCAATGGATTTAAAAGCAAAAGCAATATTTGCCTATACAGATACAGGAAGAACTGCAAAAAGAATAGCAGGATTTGGACCACAATGCCCAATATATGCTATTACAGCAAATGAACAACTATCTAGAGAATTAGCTTTAGTATGGAATACATCAACAATATTGGTAGAAAAAGATGAAAGCATTGACAAAATGATAGAAAATGGTGTGAAGAAAGCTAAAGAAGAAGGTTTAATTAATAAGGGAGACTTAGTTGTAATTGCTGGAGGAGCATCAATATTATCTGGTGCAAGAACAGACTTAAATAAAACTATAGGTGGAATTCTAAAAGTTTAATATTGTATAATTAGATTTCTAAAAAAGAATAACTGTTACATATATTATTTAGTGACAGTTATTCTTTTTTCACATTTTTTATTTTTTATCATATTATGTAATATAAAACATAATAAGGAGGAAATTAAAATGTATAATAGATACAGAAGATGTTACTGTCAAAACAATTATAATCCACAAGTAATTGAAACATTGTGTAATAATGCAGGAACGATGGCACAATACGCATCTGCTTCGAACATGAATATGAACATGGACAATGATTGCGATTGTGGTTTTGAAGAAGAGCCATCTGTTTTTCCATCTAATCCAATGCTTGCACAAAGTTATGTACCAATTCAAACAATGAATCAAACTTTTACACCATGTTGTGGATTAAAAATGGGAACAATGTTTCCAGAACTAGTTAGTCCATATGCACCATGTCAAAGTATAGAAGAAATTAATTATTTAAGAAGGGCAAATGAAATAGGGGAGGGATGTAATTCATGATAGAAGATAGAAATTGTAATATGAATAATGAGTGCGAATTTCCAACTCCTCAAGGAATAAATGCGGCTTTTGGATATAATACTGCAATAATGAATGATAGTAATTCAAATTGTGGTTGCAATTGCAACTGTGAATGTGAGGATGAGACAAGAAGTGAAATGCTTAAAAATATAAGATGCTTAAGTTTTGCTATAGTAGATTTAGCACAATATTTAAATACTCATCCAAATGATCAAAAAGCATTATGTTTGCATAAAGAATATTGCAGACAATTAAAAGATTTAAAAGATAAATATCAAAAAATATATGGACCACTTTCTATATATTATCCATGCAACAAATGGAGATGGTTAGAAGAACCATGGCCATGGGAAGGAGGAATTGAATAATATGTGGACTTATAATAAAGTATTACAATATCCAATAAATATAAAATGTCCTAATGCCAAACTTGCTAAATTTATAATATCACAATATGGTGGACCAGATGGAGAGTTGGCTGCATCACTTAGATATTTAAGTCAAAGATTTGCAATGCCAGATCAAAAAGCAAAAGCAACTTTAAATGATATAGGTACTGAAGAATTAGCACATTTAGAAATGGTAGGAACAATTGTGCATCAATTAACACAAGGATTAAGCCCAGAAGAGATAAAAGCAGCAGGGCTTGGTGCTTACTATACAGACCATGGAGTAGATGTATATCCTCAATCTGCAGCAGGAATGCCTTTTACAGCTGCATATATAGCAGCAAAAGGAGATCCTATTGCAAATTTACAAGAAGATTTAGCAGCAGAGCAAAAGGCAAGAGCAACATATGAGAAATTAATAGATTTATGTTGTGATGATCCAGATGTTTTAGACCCATTACGATTCTTAAGACAAAGAGAAATAGTACATTTCCAAAGATTTGGAGAAGCACTTCGTGGGGTACAAGATAAGTTAGCAGAAAAAAGATTCTTTATGAATGATACAAATATGGCTAATATGATGAGTAACAATTGCAACGGATGCAATAATAATTGTAATTGCAATAACTAAAAATTTCAAAAATAATAAAGTATTTAGTTATAACTAAATACTTTATTATTTTTTATGAAATGTATAAAGATGAATAAATATTGTTATTTTTATATTAATATGATATAAAGTAAAATGAAAAATATTTTATAGAATAAAAAAGTAGGTAAAAAAATGGAAATAAGAAACAAAATAAGTGCGGCAGATTTTTATAAAATGAGAAAATCTGTAAAATGGAAGGAAGTAAGTTTAGAACAACTAGAAAAAGCATTAAGTAATTCTATGAATGTAATAGGAATTTATGAGGAAAATGAGATTGTTGCTATGGGAAGAATAGTTGGAGATTATACGTTTAAAGGTATGCTAACAGATATTATAGTCAAACCTGAGTGTCAAAAAAAAGGATATGGAAAAATAGTTGTTACTAAATTATTAGAAAATGTTAAGGCAGGATTAAAACATAGTGAGAAAATTGAAATACAAGGTTCACCTACAGCTGGAAATAGAAATTTTTATGTGAATTGTGGACTAGAATATGAACCAGAAGAACAAGATGGAGTTTATATTTGGATAGAACAAGATAATTCACAAAATTAAGGAAGTATAAGCGATGCAAAAATATATAGATTTTAGAAAAGAAATTGACTACGAAAAACTAGAAGAAGTAGCAAACTTAATAAAAAAGGGAAAGATTGTAATATTTCCTACAGAAACAGTATATGGAATTGGAACAAATGGACTTGACGAAAATGCTATAAAAAGGTTATATGAAGTAAAGAAAAGACCTTTAAGTAAGCCAATAAATTTATTGGTTAGTGATATTAAAATGGTAGAAAGAATTTCAAAAAATATTTCGAATATAGAATATAAGTTAATGAAAAACTTTTTTCCAGGTCCATTTACAATTATATTAAATAAAGGAGAAATTGTTCCAGATATATTAACTGCAAATGGAAATACTGTTGGAGTTCGAATGCCAGATGGAGAAATTGCAAGAAAGTTAGTAGAATATGCAGAAGTGCCAATTGCTGCACCAAGTGCTAATATTTCAGGAAAACCAAGTGGAACTAATCTGGAAACTATAAAAAAAGATTTTAATGATAAAATTGTAGATTGCTTTATTGATGGGGGAGAAAGCAAACTTGGAATTGCATCTACAATTGTAAAGGTTATAGATGATGTACCACATATATTAAGAATTGGTTCAATTTCAGAGCAAGATATTAAAAATGTGGTAGGAAAAGTAATTGTAGATATATAGGAGAAATTTATGGAAGAAGAAATAAGAAAGCATTTATTTGAACTACAAGATAAAAAATATCAAGAATTTCATAGAGGATTATGTCCAAATACTGAGAATATTATAGGAGTTAGAATTCCTGTTTTAAGAGAATACTCGAAGCAATTAGTAAAAAAATATTCAGTAGAAGAATTATTAAATAATATTGGAAATACATATTATGAAGAAATAATGATAAAAGGAATGATAATAGGTCTATCAAAAGAAAATTTGGGCAAGATACAAAAATATATAAAAGAATTCGTGCCCAAGATAGATAACTGGGCTGTATGTGATACTTTTTGCACAGGCTTAAAAATAACTAAAAAATATAAAAAGGAGATGTGGACATTTATACAACCATATTTAAACTCTAATAAAGAATTTGAAATTAGGTTTGGAGTTGTTATGATACTTGCATATTATATAGAGGAAGAATATTTGGAAGATGATTTAAAGATATTGAATAATATAAAACATGATGGATATTATGTTAAAATGGCTGTTGCATGGGCAATTTCAATATGTTTAGTTAAATTTTATAATAGAACAGTAGAATTTCTAAATAATAGTAGTTTAGATAAATTTACTTTTAATAAAAGTATACAAAAAGCTATAGAATCTTATAGGATTACTAAAGAGCAAAAAGATATGCTTAAACTTATGAAAAAATAAAATGCCACTACATAAAGTGGCATTTTTTAATATAATTTAACTATTGCATGTAAAGATTTTTCATCTTCACTTTTGATAGTAATAAAATTAGCATTATCAGAATAAGAGTAAAAACATTTTATTGTTTCACCTAATCTTGTTGCCTTTTTATACATAATTTCTATGTTATTACATTCATCTGCTTCATAAATATTATTAGGTAAAGTTTCATAAGCAAAAGATAAATAGTTTAAATTATGAACATGTTTGTTAACATCAATATCTCTTCTTTGAATTTTATAAGTGAATTCGTTAGAAAAATTTTGAGGTTCAGTCAATTTTTCTATTTCTGGTGATTCAAATACATTTCTTTCATCAGGATGGTAAACACTAATTATTTCATCTGTAATAGGAGTTAAATTGGAAGTATCTGCATTAATTAAAGTCCATTTAGTTGTGGCAATGCAAAGAACATTTCCGTCTTTATCTAGCATTTCAAAATCACGAGTAGTACTAAAGCGTTTTGCTTTTTTTGCCCAAGTATGAACATTTACAGTTGTACCATATTTTACTCTTTTAAAAACTTTTACTTTCCAAGACAAAAGAACCCATGTTAAATGAGTTTTTTCTATATCATTAATTCCAAAGCCGGAAATATCAGAATGGCTACAAGCTACATCCTCTAGAATACTAAGTATTCCTCTATTAGAAATTACATTAGATGAATTTAAATGTGTTAAATTTACTGTATAATTTTTTTCAAATATACCCATTGTTATCATTCCTCTAAAAATAATATTGTAGCAAATTATATCATTAAAATATTATAAAGTAAAGAAAATAAAAAAGCGAGATTTGTATTAATTATACTAGTATATTATTAGATATTATGATATATTAAAAAATAGAGGTAATATTAATGAAAGAATTAGAAAAATGTGAAATTTGTCCACATATGTGTAAAATAAATAGAAATATAGGGAAAATTGGAAGATGTAAATGCAATAATAAAATAAAAATTGCATTAGCAACAGTACATAATTATGAGGAGCCATGTATTAGTGGAAAAAATGGCTCTGGAACTATATTTTTTACAAATTGTAATTTAAATTGTATTTACTGTCAAAATTATAAGATAAGTCAGCAAGGTAAAGGCTATGAAATAACAATAGAAGAATTAGCAAATATTATGCTAGAAGAGCAAGAAAAGAAGGTAAATAATATAAATTTAGTAACACCAACAATGTATGCATATCAAATAATAGAGGCAATAAAATTAGCCAAGAGTAGGGGATTATATATTCCAATAATATATAACACAAATGGATATGAAAATATAAAGACAATAAAAGCATTAAATGGATATATTGATGTATATCTACCAGACTTAAAATACTATTCCAATGAATTATCTAAAAAATATTCCAAAATAGATAATTATTTTAAATATGCAATAGAAGCTATTAAGGAAATGTACAAACAAGTTGGGATGCCAGTATTTAATGAAAACGGAATTATAAGAAGAGGGGTTATAATAAGACATTTAGTATTACCAAACCATATACAAAATAGTAAACATATATTAAAGTGGATAAAAGAAAATATGCCAGAAGACATATATGTAAGCGTAATGGCACAATATTTTCCAACATATAAAGCAAAAGAAGATAATTTATTGAATCGTAAATTAAATAAAAAGGAATATAAAGAAATTGAAGAATTTTTATATACGTTAAATATAAAAAACGGATATATACAAGAATTAGGAGAACATGAAGAAGAATATGTACCAGATTTTTAATATTATATTGAAAATAAAATTTTGTTATGATAAATTAATATAGAAATATTTAATATTAATGAAGAAATAGGAGGAAAATAAATGACACAAGCTGATAAAAATTTTATTGAAACATGTAAAGAAATAATTGAGCATGGATATTCTTCAGAGGGGACTGGAGTAAGAACAAGATGGCAAGACGGAACAGAAGCAAATTATTTTTCAATTGTTGGAGTTACAAATAAATATGATGTAGAAAAAGAGTTTCCAATGATTACTCTTAGAAATAATACAAAAACAGTTATGAATTCTATAGATGAATTATTATGGATATGGCAAAAAAAATCTAATAATATACATGATTTACATTCACATATATGGGATCAATGGGCAAATGAAGATGGTTCACTTGGAAAGACATATGGATATCAGCTAGGAAAAAAATATAAATTTAAAACTAAAGATGGAATAAAAGAAATGGATCAAGTTGATTATGTACTATATTTATTAACTCATGATCAAGCAAGCAGACGAATAATGACAAATATGTTTAATCATGAGGAACTAAAAGATATGAATTTAGAACCATGTGCATATGGAACACAATGGTTAGTAAAGAATGGAAAACTACATTTAATATTAAATCAACGTTCACAAGATATGTTAGCTGCAAATGGATGGAATACTATGCAATATGCAGCATTAATGCATATGTTTGCACAATGTGCTGGTTTAAAGGTAGGAACGTTAACACATAATATAGGAGATTGTCATATATATGATAGGCATATTCCATTAGTAAAACAATTAATAGAAGCAAAGCCAATGGATGTAACACCAAGATTAATTATAAAAAATCCAACCAAAAATTTCTATGAATTTAAAGTAGAAGATTTTGAAGTAGAAGGATATGATTATAATAAAGAAGTTAAGATAGGAAAATTTCCAGTAGCAATATAAAATATTTAGAAAAGAGGGCTAATATGCTAAGTATAATAGTTGCGATAGCAAATAATAATGTAATAGGAAAAGACAATAAACTAATATGGCACTTGCCAGAAGACTTAAAAAGATTTAAGAACTTAACGACAGGACATAATATTATAATGGGAAGGAAAACATTTGAATCTTTAGGAAGAGTACTACCAAATAGAAAGCATATTGTATTATGTAATGATGTAAGCTTAAATATAGAAAATGAAAATGTAGAAGTCTTGTCAGATGTAAATTTATTAGATAAATATATTAAATCAGATGAAGAAAACTTTGTAATAGGTGGTGCAACAATATATAAGTTACTATTACCTAAAGCAAGTAAATTATATATTACGAAAATTAATGAAAATTTTGAAGGAGATGTATATTTTCCAGAAATAGACCTAGGTGATTGGAAAGTTGTGTCTAAAGAAAAAGGAAAAAAAGATGAAAAAAACCCATACGATTATGAATATATAAACTTTGAGAGAAAATAAAATATTATTAGAGCTAATGATTAAAAATTAGCTCTTTTATTTTGAAAAATTTGTCTATTCACTTTTAGTGAATAGACTTAAAAGATTATATTAATTAATATGTTAGACTTCCTAAAGCTGTAGCATATTGTTCATAATTTGGCATATATGTTTTTATCATTTTCCAAAAATTTTTAGTACGAATTTTATATTTCAAATGACAAAATTCATGTAATATAACATACTCAATAGTTTTTTCGTCATAAGCTACAATATCTGGATTTATTGTTATAAAACTAGTTTCTACATTACAATTAGCTAATGATTTTCTTAGTCTTTTAATTTCAAAGTCTTCTGGTGCAAGACCTGTTTCTACACGTACTTTTTCCATTATTTTTTCAATTTCATTTTCGGCAATTTTATCATATAGTTTTTGAGTTAAAACTTTTAATATTTGTTCTTCCGGAATTTTTCTATATTTGTTTGGAAGAATAATATCCAAATTTTTATTTATTAAATTTATAGTAGGTGCTTTTATATTTTTATAAGATAAATTTATATTATGTTTTATACCTAATATTTTAATTGTGCGAGTATTAGAGTTAACAGAACTATTCATAAAAATAGCATTATTTATAAGTGAAGCACAAACACCTCTCTTTACAGAATTAGCAACACTTTTAGAATTTTTATTTATTCTTGTTTTTAATAAATTCATAACTATACCTCCAAACATATTTAACACGAACAACTGTTTCTAAGATATAAATATAATACAAAAAAATGTTCGTTATGTCAATAGAAAAAATAAAAAAAATTAAAATGAATTTCTAATACTTAGAAACTGTAAGAAAAATTTTTATGAATAAATAAAATTAATACAGAAAAAATATTAATAAGGGGGATAAATATGTTTTTACCAAATGCAATTTATTATGAGAGAGAAATTATTAATTATCCATTAGGAAAAGAATTATTAGATAAATATAAAAAAGAGGAAATTAAATTTATAGAAATCGAAACTCACAATAATATTGAAGAAATGAGGAAAAAAGAAAATAAAGAATTTGTAAAAATGAAAAGAAACTTAATTATAGGAGTAAGAAAAACTCATCGATTTGTTCCAAATAATAAAATTTCTAATTATTTAGTACCATATACTTCATCTGGATGTATTGCTATGTGTCTTTATTGTTACTTAGTATGTAATTACAATAAATGTGCTTATCTAAGATTATTTGTAAATAGAGAAGAAATGTTAAACAAAATAAAAAAAGTGGCAAATGAAGGAGAAAAAGATTTAATTTTTGAAATAGGAAGTAATAGTGATTTAATTCTTGAAAATACAATTACAAATAATTTAGAATGGACGATTGAAGAATTTAAGAATAATGATAAAGGTTTTCTTACATTTCCAACAAAGTTTGATATGGTAGATTCAATTTTACCATTAAAGCATAATGGAAAAATAATCGTTCGTATGAGTGTAAATCCAAAAGAAATTATTAGAACAATTGAAATAGGAACATCTTCTTTAGAAAAAAGAGTAGAAGCAATTAATAAATTAGAATCAGCAGGATATCCTGTAGGAATTTTAATAGCACCTATAATATTAGTTGAAGATTGGAAGAAACAATATAAAGAGTTATTACAATACTTAGCTCAAAATTTAACTGAAAATGTTAAGAAAAAAGTGTTTTTTGAAATAATTTTTATGACCTATAGTTATATACACAGAATGATTAACAAAGATGCATTTCCAACATTAATAGATTTATATAGCAAAGAGAAAATGACAGGAAGAGGGAGAGGAAAATATAGTTATAATAAAGAGGTAAGGTATGAAGCTGAAAATTATATAAAAGAATTGTTAAAAATATATTTCCCTAATAATGAGATTAAATATATATCATAAACTTAAAAAACGTCTTAAAAGTCTAAAAAAATAGCAAAACACTTGACAAATATGAAAAAATGTTGTAAAGTATATTAGCATTACAAAAGTGATGCTAATATTTTTATGCACTAAGGAAGTGATAAAAGTGGAAGAAAAGGTTAAATTGAGCATGTTATGCCAAATATATGGTAAAATGTTAACAAAAAAGCAATATGAAATAATAAATGATTATTGTAATAACGATTTATCACTATCTGAAATAGCAGAAAATAATGGTATTACTAGACAGGCAGTAAGAGATATAATAATGAAAGGAGAAAAGAAACTTTTCGAGTTAGAAGAAAAGCTGGCATTTATGAAAAAAACTATGAATCAAGAAAAACAAATTCAAGCAATACTGACAGAACTAAGCAAGATAGAAGATACATCTTCTGATAAAAAGATTGCAAAAATATTAGAACATGTTTCAAAAGAATTAAGTTGTCTAGCATAAGATAAATTAAAAATAATTGTATAGGAGGAATTTTATATGGCTTTTGAAGGATTATCTGCTAAACTTCAAGAAATAACAAGAAAACTTAGAGGAAAAGCAAGAATTACAGAATCTGATTTAAAAGAAATTTTAAGAGAAGTAAAGCTTGCGTTACTAGAGGCAGATGTTAACTATAAAATTGTAAAAGAATTTATAGCTACAATCCAAGAAAAAGCATTAGGGCAAGATGTATTAAAATCTTTAACCCCAGGACAACAAGTAGTTAAAATAGTAAAAGATGAATTAGTAGAACTACTTGGAGGAGTTGAATCTAAAGTGAATTTTACTCCTAATCCTCCAACAATAATTATGCTAGTAGGACTTCAAGGTTCTGGAAAAACTACTACTGCAGGTAAACTTGCTAATTTGTTTAGAAAGCAAGGTAAAAAGCCTTTACTTGTAGCATGTGATGTATATAGACCTGCTGCTATAAAACAATTACAAGTTGTAGGTGGACAATTAAATATACCTGTGTTTGCTAATGAAAACTCAAAAGATGTTGTGCATATTGCAAAACAAGCAGTAAATACAGCAATTAGCAAATTAAATGATGTGGTTATTTTAGATACAGCCGGAAGACTTCATATAGATGAAGAACTTATGGAAGAACTAAAAAATGTAAAAGCATCTGTTAAACCACATGAAATACTTTTAGTAGTAGATAGTATGACAGGGCAGGATGCAGTCAATGTAGCGACAGCCTTTAATGAAAATTTGGGAATAGATGGAGTTGTACTTACTAAGTTAGATGGAGATACTCGTGGAGGAGCGGCTCTATCTGTAAAAAAAGTTACTGGAAGACCAATAAAGTTTGCAGCAACAGGTGAAAAACTAAGTGATATTGAACCATTTAGTCCTGAAAGAATGGCACAAAGAATTCTTGGAATGGGAGATGTGCTTTCAATTATAGAAAAAGCAGAAGAGGCTTTTGATGCAGAAGAGGCTGCAAAAATTGAAAAACAACTTAGAAAAAAAGAATTTGATTTAGATGATTATTTAACACAGTTAAGACAAGTAAAGAAAATGGGTTCATTTTCATCAATTTTAAAAATGATACCAGGAATGGGAAATATTAAAAATTTAAAAGTTGATGATAACGAATTTAATAGAATAGAAGCAATAATATGTTCAATGACTCAAAAAGAAAAGCACAATCCTAAAATTTTGAACGGTAGCAGAAGATTAAGAATAGCTAAAGGAAGCGGTACAACTGTTCAAGAAATAAATAAATTTATGCAAACATTTGAAATGACACAAAAAATGATGAAAAAGTTACAAAGTGATAAAGGTACCATGAAAAAAATGATGAAGGGTATTAACCCAGATGACTTAAAAAATTTCAAGATGTAATATTAGATTTTAATTTTTTAATTTTATATATAAGCATTTTCTCAGGAGGTGAATTTAATGGTAAAAATAAGATTACAAAGACAAGGTGCAAAAAAAGCTCCATTTTATCATATCGTTGTAGCAGATTCTAGAAGAGCTAGAGATGGAAAAATAATAGAAAAAAT
>JAGHJM010000019.1 GCA_017886645.1 Clostridia bacterium | reverse complement strand
ATAATATTGAAAAAAAGAATAACACAAAAACATTGAAATACATTGTTACTCAAATAAAAAGTGAAACTGAACAGAGAGAAAAAAATCCTGCCATTCATTTTTTTAATGCTAGGAATTATTTAATAGGATGGGAAAACTTTACCAAAAGAAAATATAATGAAGAAATAAGAGCAATTGTTCTAAATGACATATTACCATTGTCTAGAATGATATTAATGTCTAAGAATCAATATGTAAATGAAAAAATAAATATGCTCAAATGTCTTACTTATATAACATTAGTTGAAAAAGATAACAATATATTAGAAGAAATAAAAAATATTATAAAAAATGTTGAAATAGAATCAGCAAGCAAGGATTTTTATGATAGCAAATCAAAAGTAGATTTAAATATTAATATAGAAATGGTAAGATATGCTTTAAAAGAAAAAACACTAAATAATATATTAAATTATTTTATGGTACAAGGTATTTGTAATCAAAATGCCTTATATGAAATTATAGATTGTATAAGTATAATTTTTAGAAACAAAAAAAAGATTAGTAATAATGATTTAAATATAATATATAGTATTTATTGTTTGTCTATACAATTAGAAGATATAGAATTAGTTAATGAAACAATCAAATTATCACATGTATTTATTGGTACAGAACATTTTGATGATACAATCCAGATACTAAATGATTTTTTAAATGACAACAATTTTGAAAAGGATTATGCTATTGTTAATTTGATTTATTGCTTGAATAAAAGAAATAAAGAAAAATTTAAAGACATAATTGCAAAATTAAGTAAATCAAATAATTATAATATAAGATACATTGTAAATAAATATTTAAAATAAGGAAGTTTTTACTTCCTTATTTTCATACTATCAATCCAACTTTCAAATTCTTCAGCAGTGATTTTACCATGTTGATATTTTTCAAGTATTTTAGCACCATCTAATTTATATTTTTCGTAAAGAAGAAGTACTTTAGGATTACTACTTAAAGATGATTGTTTTTGCAAATTTTTATATCTATTCCTATATTTTTTACAAATCTCATCAGATTCATAAGTTTTGATTGAAGACATTGAATTAGCATATTCTTTACATGTTTTATTATTTTCATAAATATCATTACAATATAAAGTTTTATGAGAAGTTTTAGGTATAAAATAATAGTTACAGTTTTTACAACGTACTATCCTAAAACTTTTTTTGTTATTCAAAAGTTCTCTTGCAGATACATAGGCAATGTCAGTAGGATTTTTTGAATAATAGTAAGTATATAAATCATTACTATCATAAAAATTTTTTATATCATAGCTAATTCCAATATTATTAAATTCGGAAGCAATATCTTTTATTGCAGAAAAATTATTTTCTTTTTTAAATAATTCTTCTAATAAATCATAATTATCATCTAAAATACTAGTTACATTCAAAAGACTCTTATAATATTTATTCTCAAAAATATTTTCAAATTTAAGTTGTGTAGTTGATAAATCCCAATAATATTCTTCATAAAATACTTCAGCATAGTATTTAATTTCTTCCTCAGATAAAATTAAATTATTGTTTTCTATAGAATTGTCTTTATATATTAAATTTTTACCATATAAACAGTCATCTAATATATTAGGGTTATATAGCATTAAGCAAGGAACAAAAAGATATTTAATGAGTAGTAAATTAAAATCTTCAATATCATCAAAATCTGTATTCATGAAGTCAAGCAAATATGTTCCAAGTTCTTGACAGTATGGTTGTTTATATTTAAAAATATAAAATTTTTTATTTCTTAAATTTTCAGGTATTTTATCTATTTCTGTAAATTCTTCGGTTGTAAACCTTGATACATATTCTTTAGAGTTTGTAAAATCAAAAGCAATTTTTAAATCACCTATCATAATAGTCACCCCTACAATTTAAAAACATTTTTTAATTATTGCCTGTCAGGTTTTTAAGTCAAAGCTAAACAATTAAAATAATAAATAGTAATTAGCTAGTTACAGTATACAAAGGGAAACACGTAAAATCAACAAAAGTGCTGAAAAGTGCTGAAATTAATGAAAATTTTGTCGAAAAATTAGGAGGTGATCATATGCACGAACTACCCAAAGTTAAAAGAACAACACTAACAATGAAAGAAACAGCAGAGTATTTGGGAATATCATATTGGCTTGTAAATCAGTTAGTAAGAAGAAAACAAATACCATGTGCTAGAGTTGGTGGCAGAGTATTATTTAGAGTACAAGCTTTAGATGAATACTTAAAAGAAAAAGAAGAAAATTCAATAAGAAAATAGGAAAGGGGCATTGTATATGCAATGGATTAAAGTGTTTACAAATATATTTGCAAATCCCAAAATGCAACTATTACTTAAAGAACGTGATGGGGACACATTCTTTAGAGTATGGATTCAATTATTAGTTATTGCTGGTATATCTATGCAAGGTGGAAAGATTATGATGTCAGAAAATACACCAATGACAGTAGAAATTCTTGCAACAATTACACACAAATCAAACAAAAAAATTCAAAATATATTGGACAAGTTAATCCATTTTGAAATGATAATTTTTGAGGATAATACATACAGAATTAAAAATTGGGACAAGTATCAAAGTACTGATAAATATGAGAAAACTCTAGAACAAAATAGAGAAAGACAAAGAAGATTTAGAGAAAAGAACAAAGATGAAAATAACGTTAATATAACGTTAGATAACGATACAGAAGAGAATAAAAAAGAAAATAATAGATTAGAAAATAAGAAAAAAGATTCTTCAAAAAAGAGTTATTCAAATTATGAACAAAGAGAATATCCACCTGAATTTTTTGAAGGGATTTATGACAATTTAAGAAAGTGAGGAAAATATGAAAGATTATAAAAATAATAAAAAATACGTAGTAAAAAGGCTAGATAGTAAAAGTGATATAAAAAGAAAATATAAACTAATAATTGAAGAAGTTTATAAATATGAAAGTGATTCACCTGAAGATATTGAAAGAATTATAAATAGCTATGTTAATTATACTTAAAAATAAAATGGGAGTCTTGCTTTTAGAAAATTATCATTTGGGGAATTTTTAAGCAAGATTCCCATTTGTATATACAAATAGATTGATCAAGTGGTAAAACCACATAAGTTTGAAGGGGGAAAATTTTGAAAAAAGATAATGTGATAACAATTAGAGTTACAAAACAAGAAAAAGAGAGATTAATAAAAAAGAGTCAAAAAGCAGAAATGACATTATCAGAATATTTAATTGAACAAGGATTAGAAAGAGATATTGTTATTATTGAAGATGTTAAGAATTTAGTATATGAATTAAGAAAAATAGGCAATAATATTAATCAATTAACATATTTAGCAAATAGTGGTGCAATTAGAACTGTATATTTAGATGGATTTAAAGAAGATATGAAGAAAATTTGGACTAATCTTGAAAAAATAAGATAAAAAATATACACTTTTTTAACTAAGTGCATAATAAATAAAAGGAATTATATAAATTACTGTTAGTAAATTCCATATATAAAAATTTGAAGAATTTATTTTCTCTTTT